>JAXHTA010000136.1:0-9019 GCA_034190285.1 Thermodesulfobacteriota bacterium
TCACCGGTCAGTTACAAAAACTACCCCGCCTCAAAGGGATTCGACCTAAGCAAGGACATTCAGAATGGACTCAAAGACCAATACAAGGGGCCTAATCCCAGACGTTATATGTGGGCCTATAGTCAGGCCATTTATCACGCCAACAAAGCAAAACACCCCTATATTCACTTGATGGATGGCGGGCTAGCGGATAATATCGGCGTTCGGTATATCACAGATAATTTTAATCGTTCGTCAGGATTTCTCTATGCCCGCAAGACAGCCATCAATGAACTGGTCATAATAATTTCTAACGCTAAGACCCAACCAGCGCTGTCCTTTGATGAAAACGAGACTCCCCCCAACCTGATTGACGTTGCCTACAAGACTGCAACGGTCAGCATGGACAATTACAGCTTTGAAGCTATTCAACTGATTAGCGATATTCTAAGAGTAAGTGAGCGTGCCGCCCAAGAGATACTACATTGTCAATCTGTGATCGATGAACACTGCGCCTCAGGGTATGAGCTCCCCAAGATGGGTCATGCGTTTGAAGTGACCCTTGTGGAGGTCAATTTCTTAAACGTTGATGATTCAGAAAAACGGCGTCGTTTACTGAGTTTACCGACATCATTCAAATTATCCAAACACCAAGTGGATGAACTCATCAGTGTGGGAGGAGAATTGCTGGACCAATCCAAACCGTTTAATGAATTAATAACAAGAATCGAGTAATGGTGAGGGATCAACTGTCTTGACTCCTGTCAAGTGTTCTGCGGCGTTAGGGTAAAGCGTAATCGTGATAAGTATCATTCCAGCAGAATCGTATGCGCTTGAGGGAACTTCAGAATGGGACTATCTTCAGGAAAATGCACGAGAGCATTTGAGACGGGTGAATGGGATGACTACATCGTCCAAAAAGAGACCGATCGCGTTTGGTTCGGCCATGCACATCAGAAAGATGCTGCAATATGCTGCCTTCTACTTGCATTTCCCTTTGTCTTCTTCACCGCAGGGATCTTTCTGGAAGGTGAAGGTCTGAGATCGAATCTCAAGGATGTGACTACATGCGTCTTGGGTATAGTATCGCTCATAGTGACATTGCTTTTTACATTGGCAGGAGTTGGGCTCTTGAAAAGCAGAGATCGTATCGGGGTGATGGACTTGAAAAACCAATGTTTCTCGACGGTTAATCAGAGAGATGGAAGAACGGACAATACTTTTTCCTGTGAAGACCTTTACGTCCAGTTGGAAGAGCTTACTCCCATTGATGGGGACACGGATTTCTACGCAAGAATTACGATTATGGGACCAGAGAAACCGGCTGAAGCCAAAGCAGGTCTAAAAGTGAATGCAACTATCTTCAACGGGCTGGGCTTAGAGGAAATCTGCAAGGCGGCTTTTGAACTGCATAAGGCTGCTTCCTGGAAGGGGATAATTGGTAGTGGAATGCTCATTAACCTTTATCGGTCTGGGTGCTATACCGGGTCCTGATCTGAATAGTATACTATCCTCGTTTTGTTGAAAGACGGGTTGCCCAGGAAATATGGCTCTGGACAGCCCATACACAGCCGCCCCGAGGCCGGTTTCTGTTCTGCCTAAGCCAAACCCCTGCTCATAGCCAAAGGGGCATGACACGAGTTATAAAGAGTTCGTGATGCGGCTTTGCCAGAAGAGATCGCTACGGGCCAAACGCATTATTTTAAAAAGGATAAGTCCTTACGGAATATTAAGTTTCAGGAGAAGACAGGAGAAGATATGATGATATTGAGATTATTAATCAGTTTAATTATATTTGTGGTTACACCTTCTTTGAAGTGTCATGCATCCTCGGTGTGGTCTCCCCTTGGTCCTGACGGCGGTGACCAATTTGAAGTCGTTATTTCTGCCTCCAACCCCAATACTTTATTTGCCCTTGGGCATCACGCGCTGCATCGCAGTCTTAATGCTGGATATAGTTGGAGTCCTGTGCACAAGAATGAAATGTCGGGAGGAACTTTTCTCGCCATGGTGATTCAACCTGACAACGAAAACAATATCTTTGTGGGTAATACGATCAGCGGGGTATGGTATAGCCAGGATCGTGGTGATACTTGGTTTGATCGAAGTAATGGACTACCGGAGATCCAAGGATTTAACAATGTATACTATCCCGTTACTTCTTTGGCGCGAACGGCTGATGGCCGATTGTACGCAGGCATATCGGAATCAGGCAAATTCGGTAGACCGGACGGATGGATTTACAGAAGAGATTTCGATGGGCTCAGCTGGGTACGCGATGATGAAGGCATACAGGCCGGGGATTCCGTGCAGGGTCAGTTAACGAGCGTACAGCTCAGTGTAGATCGCGGTGGATCGCTCTGGGCTATGATATACGGTGGCGGTGTATACCGTTATGAATCCGGCGCATGGGAGGACCGGAATGGGAATCTGCCTGCGGAGGCGCTAAAATGCACATATCTGAAGCTTGACCCCAATGATGACAATCACCTCTTCTTGGGTACTGAATCTTCGTGGGTTTACGAGAGCACTGATACAGGTCAAACCTGGATCAGCCTGCCACTGCCTGAGTCTTTGTCGGGGTTAGATACCCTGCCTCTCGTCTACACTCTGGCCATAGATCCAAATAACAGTCAGTTCATTTGGGTGGATACAAAGGATTATATAGGTTCTAGAGAGCAACCCATCTTTAAACCTTTACCAGCGCAGACAGCCGGTGCCGGAGGTTTTCTATCGATTAATGGAGGGGATGGTTGGGTTGGAGTATCGGCCAGGGTCATGAGAATTTCAATAGACACCCGAGAAGTTGTTGAGAATAATTTGTTCCCTCTGGGTTATGTGGAAAGATCAAGCGTCTGGTATAGCACGTCCGGCGGTGCAGCTAGCTTAAACAAGAGCGATGACGGCCTAGTTTCGTCTTCATTGGCCACGAATGGCTTGCATAGCATATTGTTTAATAATATCTGGCTGCATCCGTCTCCGTCTGAGCCGAATAATCAGATGTTATTTGCGGCAGCGGAGGCCGGCCTTTTTTTGAAAGAGGGGGACAATGATTGGGAGCATCTGCCTCCTACAGAACATTCAATTTATACCTGGTCTTTTGCCGTTGATTATTCTGACCCGAATTCCATTTATTACGCTACGGGGAACCCTGCCTGGTCATTTCCTGAGGACAGAGGCATTTATCGTATTAATCTCGATTGTTGGGGCGGGGAATGTCCGCCGAGTAATCAAATTTTAGAAAACGTCGGTGTATGGCGAGTTGTGACAACACCACTTGAACCGAGGCTCATTTATGCCGCCACCCAGGAAGAGGGGATACTGGTAAGTTACGATCGGGGCAACAGTTGGAAGGAATTCAACGACGGTCTGACCTTGCCCCAGAGTATAACGGACATCGAGCTTGATGAGAACGGCGTGCCGATATATGCGTCAGCCAGAGGCAGCAACGGGGACCCGAATGCTAATCCGCCTCAGCTATGGGTTCCATCAGGGGACGAGGACGGCACTGTTTACTATTATGACACTGATGCCAAGAGCTGGCAAAACATCTCCGACATGCATTACGCCGTGTTGGACTTGGAGCGAGCAGAGGGCCAACCTGATACCTTATATGCGGCCACTGTCCTGGGGCTATTCAAGACATCCGATCTGGGTAGCACATGGGAACCGGTCTTATCTTCCAAACTAGTTTATGATTTTCTGATCGACTCGACCAATCAGAGTTATATGTACGCGGCAACCAGTGATGGTGTATTTCGAAGCACCAATGGCGGAAATCAATGGCATGATTTCTCCGAAGGTCTGCTATATAATAATATTCAGTCCATTGCCCTGGCTCCCGCGACTGGAGACCTTTATGCCGGAACAGGCGGAAACAGCGTATATCGACGCGAAGCTGATGCCGACGCCCAACCTTCGCTTTCCATTGCCCCGCCCGCTCTGGATATGGGCGTTATATTCGTGGGTCTTTCAAGCCAGGAGGATATCGTGATAACCAACAGTGGAGAAACCGATTTGCTTGTTACAGATATCACTGTCGGCCATCAAACAATATCGTTAATTGACCCAATGTTACCGATTACCGTTTCACCAAAAACCGACCACACACTTACCGTGTCCTTTACTCCCTTACTGCCTGGAATAATTGACAGCCACCTTTATTTCTCATCGAATGATCCGAATTTCCCTGTTTTTGAATACCCGGTTGGTGGGGAAGGGCAGGAAAGCGCGCAACCCGAGCTTCTTGTCAGGGCAAATGGAAGGTCAGGTACAGTTACAGTTGGCCGTCAGACTATAGTATACATAACCATCATGTTATCTCCCAATGACTTTCTTGGGGTTTTTTCGGAATGGTGGCTTAAGGCCACCACACCAATTGGAACTCACTGGCTTGTTTTTGGCAGCGGATGGCAGCCGTCTGAAACCCCTCTCTTATGTAGGAACGGGCCGCTGATCAATATATCCGATCCAATTACAGTCTCAAAACGACCGCTGCCCTATGGCATATATGAATTTGAATTGATTCTCGACAAGGTCGTCAATGGAACGTTGGATTACACATGGACCAACAGTGTGACTGTGATCGCCGAATAGTCTGTACATCGGTGGACGTGTGGACGGTGGACGGTGTGGACGGGGTCAGACCTACACAGTTGACAGAATGCCCAAATCATATTGAAGTTCCGAGTATCACCCACCATCCCGTCCTATAGGATATCGCCTCCTGTGTTCTTGAAGCACATGGGCATATGTCCATGACGAGGCTCAATTCTCGGCCTGCACTTTCCCTTGTCAACGCTTAGCCAAAAATGCTAAGGGTTAGCGTGATTCGTGTCTGATCTGGATGGCCAGTTCTCACACTGTGAGAGACTTTCAGTCCATGGGCGAAAACGCGTTTTGATCTCAACTTCTATGGAACGTTGGAGTTGATTTTCAGCTACAAGTTCACATGAAATTCATTTCATCACAGATTATCTATTTTGTTCGAAGCAGAACAACGAAACGAAATTTAAGGCTTTTATTCAAGTTTCTTTTGGCTCTGGGAACCGTGGTCGGAATATACAGCGTATTGTTTCATTTCATCATGCTTCTTGAAGACAGACAATACAGTTGGATTACTGGTTTCTACTGGACGCTTACTGTGATGTCGACACTGGGATTCGGTGATATCACCTTTGCAAGCGATTTGGGGAAAGTTTTTTCGATGGTTGTCCTTATGTCTGGGATCGTTTTTTTGCTCGTAATGCTCCCTTTTACGTTCATACAGTTTTTTTATGCCCCATGGCTTGAGGCCCAATCAAGAGCCAGCGCACCCCGTGAATTGCCGGAAAACAGCTCAGGCCATGTAATTCTGACAAACTTTGACCCAATAGCGATAAATCTTGTCGAAAAACTGAATCAATACAATTACGATTACGCTATTATTGCACCGGATTTGCAGCGTGCTTTGGAGCTTCATGACTTGGACTACAAGGTTGTAGTGGGTGATCCGGCTGATCCAAAAACCTATGAACTCCTCCGTGTAAGAAAAGCTGCCCTGGTGGTCGCTAACAACGATGACATGATGAATACAAACATAGCGTTTACGGTAAGGGAGATATCGGGAGAAGTACCGATCATTACGAATGCCGATGCCGATGATTCTATTGATATTCTGCAGTTGGCCGGCAGTACCCACGTCCTTCAATTCATGAAGATATTAGGGCGATCTTTGGCAAGAAGAACTCTCGGGATGAGCATGGGAGCGAATGTCATTGGAAGGTTCGACCGGCTCCTTATCGCTGAGGCCCCTGCAATGCGCACTCCTCTCGAAGGGAAGACCCTTGTCGACAGCAGGTTACGGGAGAAGACCGGCATAACCGTGGTCGGTATCTGGGAAAGAGGGAAATTTGAGATCCCCCAGCCCCACACTCGAATCAATTCAACAACCGTCCTCCTGCTGGCCGGTTCTGCTGACCAGCTCCAGAAGTACGATGAGATATTCTCCCTTTATCGAATTTATCATACCACCGACGCTCCGGTCCTTATATTGGGTGGTGGCCGTGTCGGACGCGCTGCCGCAGAGACACTTGAGAAACGTCAGGTTGCATATAGAGTGGTGGAGAAGAACCCCAAACTCATTGAAACCAACGAGAAGTATAAGCATGGGGATGCTGCCGATATCAATGTCCTGCGTGAGGCAGGCATAAAGGAGGCGCCATCCGTTATTATTACTACACATAATGACGCCATGAATATTTATCTCACAATTTATTGCCGGCGCTTGCAGCCCGACATTCAGATTATCAGCAGGGCGAACCTGGACAGGAATATTTCCAAGCTGCACAGGGCGGGTGCCGACCTAGTCATGTCTTATGCCTCCATGGGCGCCAACACCATAATCAATTTATTGAAACCCGACGAGGTCTTGATGTTTGAGGAAGGCCTCAATGTTTTCCGTGCGCCGATACATCCATATTTTTTAGGGAAGTCCCTTGCTGAAAACCGGGTCCGGAAACAAACTGGTTGCAGTGTTATCGCCATTAATGTAAACGACAAGCTAACCATCAACCCTGATCCGTTAATTCCTATTGAAGAAGACGGTGAAATGATCCTCATCGGGACTTCTGATGCAGAAAGGAGTTTTAGGGAAAGTTATCCTTAGGGGATTCGGCTTCGGGCATCAAGGCATATTGGAGTTTCTTCAGTTTACGGATTGTTTCATCGAAAACCATTTTACCTGTTGCAGGATTAAATCCAAGTGTTATATTGACCCTAACGTTGCAAAAATCTCTGGCCCAAAAACCCTGCGCTTTCTTTGTGTGCCAGATTTTATGCGACGTTAGAGTTTGTTTTTATCCCACCAAGGTCTCTTTCCCTTACATGGACTATTGTTTTGAGGATAGGGGCACGGGGAGGAGACTCATGACCTTTCAAGAATTGATCCTGGCCCTTGAGAGATTCTGGGCCAATTACGGCTGTTTGATCCAGCAGCCTTACGACCTGGAGGTCGGGGCAGGCACCTTTAACCCCGCTACCCTGTTGCGGGCATTAGGACCGGAGCCTTGGGCGGCGGCATATGTGGAGCCTTCCAGACGTCCTACAGACGGGAGGTATGCAGAAAATCCAAACCGTCTTGGTCACTACTACCAATACCAGGTAATTATCAAGCCTTCTCCAATTGACATACAGCAAGTATATATATCAAGCCTAAAGTCCATGGGTATTGACCCCCTGGATCATGACATACGGTTTGTAGAGGATGATTGGGAATCCCCCACCCTGGGAGCTTCCGGCCTCGGATGGGAGGTGTGGCTTGACGGAATGGAGATTACCCAGTTCACCTATTTTCAGCAGGCTGGAAGTGTCAGGCTGGACCCGATCTCTGCGGAGATTACCTACGGACTGGAGAGAATCGCCATGTATCTCCAGGAAAAAGACAACGTCTATGACCTCATGTGGAATGAGAGAGTGAGTTATGGGGATATCCACAGGAAATGGGAGTGGGAGCTTTCGGTCTACAATTTTGAGATGGCCGACGTGGATATGCTCTTGAACATGTTTGACATGTATGAACGAGAGTCCCTTAAGCTCGGGGAGAAGGGACTGGTCCTGCCTGCCTATGATTACTGTCTTAAGTGCTCCCACACATTCAACATCTTAGAGGCAAGAAGTGCAATTAGTGTCACTCAAAGGACCCATTATATTGAGCGAATCAGGAATCTCGCTCGTCTTGTCTCCAGGAATTATCTGGCCCAGAGGAAAGAGATGGGGTACCCGCTCTTGAATGATTCAGATTAGTGAACATCTCTCTTATGTCCACCCGGAAATGCCCCTTTTTCTTCGGCCGGCAGGCCGCGGGGCAGTTTTTTTCGAACTCGAAGGGTGCTATGAGTCGGAAACTACCTAGGCCCCGATTCTTGATTCTTGGATGGGCAGTATTGATTTACTTTAAACAGACCACTGGAAATAGAAGTATGGTTTTTCAGAGGAGATATGGATAGGGCAGGGCTATGATCGCTGAATTGCTGCTTGAAATCGGAACAGAGGAGATCCCCTCGAATTATCTGGAGCAAGGGCTGGGGGAGCTAAAGCGTCTTGCAGAGGCCTATTTAGAAAAAAACCGGATCAAAACGGAAGGCGGGCTCTTTGTCTATGGGACTCCTATGAGACTCGTGCTGATAGGCAAAGGAATCTCCAAGACACAGGCAGACCTCGTGCAAGAAGTCACAGGCCCTCCAAAAAATGTTGCCTATGACGAAGACGGAAGACCCACAAAGGCGGCCTTGGGTTTTGCGCAGAAACAAGGTGTTTCCATTAAAGACCTCGAGTTCACAGTGACGCCAAGAGGGGAGTACCTTTCCATCAGACGCCGGATAGCCGGAAGGCCAACCGGCGAGGTCTTGACAGATGCATTGCCAAAGCTTATCGCGGATATACCCTGGCCCAAATCCATGCGTTGGGGGAGAGTCGATTTTCCTTTTGTCCGGCCCATCCAATGGGTTCTGGCCATTTTTGACGGCAAGACAATCCCATTTGAGGTGGCCGGAGTGACTAGTAATAATACGACCCGCGGCCATCGATTTATGGCGCCCGACGAGATTGAAATCTCTAATGTGCAAGACTATACGGAAAAATTGAAAGGGAGTTTTGTCCTGATTGACCAGCAGGAAAGAGAAAGCGTTGTGAAGAAGGTAGCAGGAGAAGCGGCTAGAACAGTGGGTGGGGTGCCTATCCAGGATCCGGAATTGGTGACCACGGTGGCCAATCTTGTGGAATATCCTTCTGCTGTCTGCGGGAGTTTTGATCAGGCATTCCTTGCGCTACCTGTTCCCGTTCTGATTACGGCCATGAAAGAGCATCAAAGATATTTTGCAGTCTACGACTCAAAAGGTCGACTGATGCCGAACTTCGTGGGAGTCAATAACACCAATGCGAGGGATGAGACTGTAGTCCGGAGAGGTCATGAACGGGTCTTGCGGGCAAGGCTTTCGGATGCAGACTTCTTTTTTAGGGAAGACCTTAAGCGTCCGTTAGAGGATCGGATCGAGGCTCTAAA
>JAXHTA010000137.1:0-8940 GCA_034190285.1 Thermodesulfobacteriota bacterium
CGGCATGCAGGAGCGCGCCCAGTATGGGGCTGTTCTGAGCTTGATTTCGTGGCCATATGCCTTTCAATAACACGTGGCTAGTATATGCGCCAAAAGAGACTCACACGGATGAGTAACCAGCCAACGTTTGTTTCAAAGGGCTAAAGTGTTACAAATATTGCAAGCTGAAGGCTTTAAAGTAGTTACAATGGAGGAATTAGTTGTCCCGACACATAATCCATCTTCATATACCGGCCTTTCCCATAGCTGTGGCACGTGTCTGCCAACCGGAACTCCTGGGCCGCCCCGTGGCTGTGGCTCCGGTCCAATCAGAACGGGGGCTTATCCTCTCCGTCTCATACGAGGCCGGAAAAGAGGGAGTTTTTAAAGGCATGCCCCTTTCAAATGCCATAAAGTTGTGCCCGGATCTTATTGTCCTGTCGCCTAATCCCGGGCTTATGGAAAGGGCGTGCCGGACCCTGGCTGAAACAGTAGCACGATATACGCCCATTTGGGAGATATCCAGGCCGGGCCATATCTATCTGGATGTCACAGGGACCGGACGCCTCTGGGGAAGTGCCAAGGACACGGGCTATCGTCTCAGGCATGAGATTAAATACCGCATGTATATGTCCGGGACGGTTGGTGTGGCAGGCAATAAAATGGTGTCCAGCATCGCCTCCAGGGTCATGCCGTCTGCAGGTGTGCTGGATGTTGGCCACGGTCGTGAGGCGCCTTTTATGGCCCCTCTTAGGGTGGATATGATACCCGGTATAGGCGGCTTCCGTAAAAAGATCCTCTTGGAAGAAATGAACATCACCCGGGTGCATGAGCTGGTCGCCCTGGACATGCGCCGACTGAAATTTATTTTCAGGCGGCAGGCCTTTGTGATCCGCCAAAGGGCACTCGGCATCGACCCTACACCGGTCTATCCCATCCCTGCCCAGGCCATGGTGAGCGAGGAGGTCACGCTTCCACAGGGAGAAAATGATGACCGGAAACTTCTGGGTGTACTCTATAGTATGGTGGAAAAGTGTGCTTACAGGCTGCGGAAGGGGGCTCTTTTTCCCCGAAAAGCCGGGATTTTGATCAGGTATTCCGACAAGATAGAGACCAGACGTCAGATCGGGCTTTCCAATACCAGGTTTTATGATCTTGATCTCTACGGTCCCCTAAAGACATTGTTTTTCAAGGCCTGCAACCGGAGGGTACGGGTCAGGTTTATAAGGGTCTGGTTCCGGGATTTTTGTCGCTCAAGTGGCCAGCTTTCGCTTTTCAATGCCCCATCACGTGCCCAGAAGAAAAAGGCCGCCATCATCCAGGTCATGGACCTCATCCGGGAACGCCATGGAGAGGCCGCGATCAAATACGGTAGGTCAGCCTGATGTTGCTACAGGGAGTGGTGAGACTTTTTCCTTTCTATGAATCCAATGAATTTTGTACACCTTAACGTCCATTCCCATTATTCCAGAGGCTGGGGGATCGGTACCATCGAGGAAATCTGTCAGGCCGCCAGGGCGCAGGGCATGAAAAGGCTTGCCCTGACCGACACGAATGGCCTCTACGGACTGGTCTTTTTTGTCCAGATAGCCAGGGAAACGGGCATTAAACCCATTGTAGGGAGTGAACTGGTATCCGATGACCACCGCGCCGTCTTACTGGTCAAAGGCAGGCGGGGATACGCCAATCTTTCCCGAATTGTCTCCGACTACCACTGTCATCAGGATTTTGATCTAATCCGAACGCTTAGGCAATACCGCAAAGGACTCGTCATCTTCTCTGATGACTTCAAGCTTCTTAAGGCCCTTAAACGGGATTCAGAGGATGATCTTTTCGTTGAGATGTCTCCCGGTTATCACATGGCCCGCTGCTATGCCTTTTCCCGTAAAAGCGGGATTCCCCCTGTGGCCACCAACCGCGTATATCTTATAAAGAAAGAACAGTTCCGCCTCCACTTAATCCTGAGGGCAGTATCTTTGAACGGCAAGCTCTCCCGCCTGAATCTTGATGATACCTGCCGAGAGCACAATTTTTTTTGTGCCCCCCGCACCATGGCCGAACAGTTCCCCCATGCACCCGCGGCCATCACAAATACTTTAAAGATCGCCGAGTCCTGTGTACTGGACTGGGATTTTGACCGGATCATATTTCCGTGTTTTGAGGGCATGGACGATAAAGAGGCATTTGATCGTCTTTATCGGGCGACCCTTGAGGGATGCAGGCGAAGGTATGGGAAGGTCACCCGGGCCGTCAGGGAGAGAGTGGATCATGAAATGCGGATTATCCGAAAAAAGAACTTTGCCCACTATTTTCTTGTGGTGGCCGATATGACCCGCAAGGCCCGGCGGTCCTGCGGCCGGGGAAGTGCTGCCGCATCCATTGTATCCTACGCCCTTGGGATCACTCATGTGGACCCCATCAGGCACAACCTATTTTTCGAGCGTTTTTTAAACCCTGGACGCATGGACCCGCCGGACATTGATGTGGACTTTGCATGGGATGAACGGGACGGGGTGATCGACTATGTGTTTTCCAAATACGGCAACCGCAGGGCCGCCATGGTGGCCAATCACAACACCTTCAAGGTTAGGTCGGCCATCAGGGAGGTGGCAAAGGTCTTTGGGCTTACGGACAAAGAGATCGGGCAAGTGACGGACAGAATAGGTTTCGGGTGGCGACTTGGGGAGATATGGGAGAAACTGCCAAATCACCCCAGGATGAGGGATGTCGAATTCAAAAAACCATGGGACGAAATCTTGAGGTCTGCGGTTCGGCTTGAGGCCCATTTTAATCATCTGTCCACCCATTGCGGCGGTCTGGTGGTGGTACCTGACGAGATACGCAGGTATTGCCCGGTGGAGATCTCTGCCGGGGGCCTACAGGTGCTCCAGTGGGAAAAGGATTCGGTGGAAGACGCAGGCCTCGTCAAGATAGATATTTTGGGCAACCGCAGCCTTGCCGTCATCCGGGATGCGTTGGATCTGGTGGGAAAAAATTACGGCCGCCGCATTGACTATGCCAGACTGAATGCTACTAACGATCCGCGGACGGTAAACGTCTTTTATCAGGGTGATACCTTTGGGGTCTTTTATTTTGAAAGTCCGGCCACAAGGCAGGTGCTGACCAAGGTAAGATCCGGCTTCACCTTTAAGGAGTACATGAACATGGACCACTTCCATCTTAATGTGGTGGTCACCTCAATCATCAGGCCCGCTTCCAACGGAAACATACACACCTGGATATCCAGGCTTCATGGCCGGCCATGGAATCCACCCCATCTTCTTTTGATGCCGGTCTTAAAAGAGACCTTAGGGGTTATGGTCTTTCAGGAACAGTTAAGCCAGGCGGCCATCTGTCTGGCCGGGTTTGATGCTGGAGAGGCCGATACATTAAGAAAGGTGATCAGCAAAAAACACAGAGAGAAAAAGCTTTTGGATTTTCATACTCGTTTCGTTAAAGGGGCAAGGGATAGGGGCGTTAGACCGAAGGTCATTGAGGATGTCTGGCAAATGATGATGGGTTTTGACGGTTACAGCTTTTGCAAACCCCATTCCGCCAGCTATACCATGGTGGCCTATAAGTCTGCGTATCTCAGGGCACACTATCCTGCCGAGTTCATGGCTTCAGTTATTTCCAATGGGGGAGGCTACTACTCCACTTTCGGTTATTTATCCGAGGCCAGACGAATGGGACTGACAATTCTGCAACCTGATATAAATCAAAGTGAAATCAAGTATACGGGAAAGAATAAGGATATCCGTGTAGGTCTGATGCAGTTGAAAGATTTGTCTCAGGAGGGCAAAGAGGCCATCATCCACGAGCGAGTCAAACACGGCCCTTTCTCATCGTTTGCTGATTTTTTGGAGCGCACAGTATCCCATATCCATCTTCAGGATGCCAGGGTCTTGATCAAGGCGGGCTGTTTTGACGGCATGTCTAACGGCATAACCAGGTCAGACCTCATATGGCAGGCCATAGGATTTTTTGACCAAAAAAACGGCCCGGCCCAGGTCCCCCTTTTTGAAGCTGATGCCGATACTTCTCTTTCCTGTCCTGCAGAGCGTCCACGATCTGCGCCATATTCTGAAGAACTTATGCTGAAACACGAATCCGAGGTGCTCGGATTCAACATTTCGGGCCATCCCCTTGACCTTTATAGTGAGGCGCTAAAAGGCATGGATCATGTTTGTGCAATAGACCTTCATCGTCTGGTAGGGAAACAGGTCACCACCATAGGCTGGCTGATCACAGGCAAAACAGTACATACTAAAAACGGCGAACCCATGAAATTCATCTCCTTTGAGGATACCACAGGTTTATATGAAACCGTTTTTTTCCCCAAGGTATACCACAGGTTTTGTCACATGCTGACTGATACGAGGCCCTATATGCTCAAGGGCAGGGTAGAAGAGAGTTTCGGAGCCATAAATATGACGGTAAACTGGATCGGATTGCTGGATCGGATTGCCCGCCTGTAAATCTTAACAAGACTAACCCATCGTAACACTTTAGCAAATGACTCCGACGTTTCGTTTAGGGTTATATATGAAAGGAACTGTAAAGATCTTCTATAGTTCTTTAGGAGCCCTTTGAAACAGATGTAAGCTTGTTATGCACACGTGGGGGGCTTTGCAACGAAAGACCCCCACGTTTCAAAGAGCGTTATTCTTAAAAGGCCAAATTTTCACATCCGATCCTCTGGCTGTGTCTCAGGTCTTTACACATACGGCAGGACATAATCCCCATGTTCTTCTCTTATCCTGTTTAACCTTTGCCTCTGTTGTTCCAGGACCTTAAATACTATTCCGGGTGTATCGGAGACCCTTGTCCTGTATATCTCAGTTATCCTGTCGATCTTTGCCAGGTTCTCTTTCACTCGTAATACAAATTGCTCGTTGTAGTCTTCTTGAGTATAATCCGTACTGAGCACCTGCTCAAACAGAGTCTTGAGGTCTTCATACCTGGGTATCTTGCCGGTAGGGGTCTCAAGGAAACCGACTTCGTCGTATACGCGTAGTTCCATCCACTTATACCAGACCTTCTTGTCCGTCTTCTCATTGAGAAAATTTCCTTCCCTGTCTTTAAGGAAGTAATTCACCGAAAAGATGAGAGGAGGCCTTTTGAGCCCCTTGCCAAATTCCAGGTTATCCTTGATATACTTGCCTATAGGAACGGACAGGAAGTCCAGATTGGACATGGGGTTGAATGCTCTGACACCTTCTTTGCCCAATGTGGCGGCGGTAGTCTCTGATTCAAGGGACGCACCTTTGGTTATGATACCGTGTACCCAGTCAAAAGACTCTTCCACTGGGACGCACGTATCTGAATCTCTTCCTCCATAGACTATTCCGCCGACCGGGACCCCCGCAGGGTCGTCAATCTTTGGGTCGAGATTCTCAAAGTTGTCGAGACTGATCGTGAACCTGGCATTAGGGTGAGAACACGGAATTTCCTTACCCGTGTCGTCTCTTTTTCCTTGAAACCAGCTGCCTGAATGATTACGCCCACTGGAGGGGATATCCCCATCCTTACCGATCCAGTGCGCATTATTGTCTTCAGTAACCAGCACGTTGGAAAATATGATTTCACCAGGGCGATGGAGCGCCTGCCACTGGTAAGGGTCATCTTCGGAATTGACCCCCATTATTATTCCGAACATCCCCTTCTCAACATTGACTGCCTTTACCTCGCCATCCTTTCTCTTGAGGTAGGCAATATCATCCCCGATGATGCTTTCGCCCTCCAACATAGCAGTTGAAGTCTTCCCGCAAAGGGAAGGAAAGGCCCCGGTAAAATAGGTCAACCTGCCTTTAGGTCCGTGAATTCCCAGGACCAGCATGTGTTCAGTCAGCCAGCCTTCTTTAGATCCCCTGTTAATCGCAAGACGCATGGCCAGCTTCTTGAGCCCGATGGTGTTGCCGCCATATTGAGTGTTTGTGCTGTAAACCGTGTCATCATGGATATCAATATAGATTCTCCGTTTATCGAGATCCTTGCATACTTTTCTCTCGTCTACTTCTCCTTGAGAATGGACAAATTTAAAGAACCTGGCCGAGGAACCTTGTCTGACAAATTCATCATAGCCGGGCCTGTAAAGGACTTGTTCGCTGTGTGCCACATAACTGGAGTCCGTAAGCTGAACACAAGGGATGGAAAAACCGGAGTCCGTGGGCCCGAGACAGAAAAATGATATGTATAGTTCCTTGCCCTTCATGATATTTTTAAGGATCTCATGGACCTCTTTCAGGCCTTCCTGCCTGTCTCGCGTGCTTATTGATGAGCCAAGGTCAACCTCTTTAGGTACAAGAATATTCGTATGCTCCTTATCCCTGCCCTGGTCATAGAAACTATCGAAATGAATTGTATGACCGTCAATTGCGAGTTTACTTTCCTCGCCGTTTTTGATGGCCGATTCCGCGATGTATTTTACGTCATCGTTTGAGTCGGAACTTACAAATACCTGGTCAGGATTACAAAATTCTATGAACCTGGCAAGGAATCCATAAAGGTCCGGATTGTTGATCCTAGCAAGTTTTCCGTATTGCTCATCCCCCAGTCCATGTTTAAGAACATCTGTAATTCTCTTGTCCATTTAATACTCCTTTCCGAACTCCGGAGATGCCCGTGGACCCACGTTTTGCGTATACGTTAAGGACGAAACCCAGGAGTTGAATAGAGAAAGGCTTTTGATGGCATAGAATGTCAAAAGTCTCGCTTTGATACATGTTAACTCTATAGTTGCATAAAAATACGATAAATTAAGCAGCAAGAAGTCTGAGGAGGCGCATGGATAAAGGTCATGGTAGATTGATACAAGACAGAAGAAGTATATGCAGGATTTCACCGCAAGTGAAGCCCAGTAAAGCACAGATTAAGGTAAAACACTACACAATTCCTGTGATCGTGAGAAATTGCCCCTTTTCTATTTTCCTTTTTCGGGATGATTTGACCCACAATATGGCGCATAACATTTTGTCTTGAAGTACAGAATTTGTCACTCTATACTTCTTTTTAAAAAAAGCAAGTTTTTATGACCAGTATCCGTAGGGTACCGAATACGTGGTGTAATCAGAGAGTCATATAGCAGTCCTGTTATGGAAAAACTTGTCTTTGTTTTCTATCAATATGCGCTTCTTGGTGTCTTTGCGGTCGATGTTTACGGACTGAGTAAACCGCGGACTGGATGGATGAAGGATTCGTTTAGGTTATCTCCGTTTGTTACTCTGCCCCTCAAACTCGCGAGTGGCATTGGAATTGCGATGATATCCCTGTTCGTTGCGGGCATCCTTGATCATTTAAGCTCAACTGTCATTTCGATTCTAATCCTAATGGGATTTGGGCTTGCCGGTTTTTCCATCGTCAGGTGTCCGCCAATGATTGGTAACAATGGTTCTATAGTCAAACGTGTTCTTAGGGTTGGGGCGAATATCTGGTGGTAGGCTGCCATCGGTGGATTAGCCAGCCTTTACTTGCTTATCAAGCCCCTTGACCCTCCGCACGCATGGGACGAACTCATATATCATATTCCTTATGCGCGATTCTGGGCCGAACAGGACGCCTTGACTGTCGACAAGTGGCTGCGCTATCCCCTTATCGTCTACAATATGGATTTGCTGTGCGCCGCATCCCCGGTCTTCGGCAACGACGTAATTAATCATCCACCTCACGCCTTCACCGCTGTCTTGACGGATTTGCTCATATTCGGTATCGCGCAACGTTACATTGATTGGCACGTTGGTCTGGTCGCAGTTATTATGCTTTAGGTTGCCACTCGCTGGAGTTGGGGAAACGCCTATGTAGATCTTGGTGTTATTCTCTTCCGGGCCTCTGCGTTTGCCGCAATAGCGCTACGTTCCGAGCACGGAGACAACCGTTTCTCTTACCTGGCGGCATTCCTTGGGGGTATTATGGTAGCGATGATTTTTTAAAGTCCGCAGAGGTCGTGATCCCTTCTTTGATCAAGTCAATTCCAACAACGCCTCCATACTTTGGTATTAAATTAAATAGTTGGAAGGCTGTTTTCGCGTACCTCCGTTCAACGTACTCTAATAAACTGAGGCGACAAACTCAAGGCCTGCAACGTTGCCGTATTCAATTGTCAAAGAGAGTTGATAGTGTCCATATAGAATCACCTTGATTGATGAAAGCTTTTTACTTTAGAAGCTTATTTAGATTATCCAGGATTTCCGGCGATTTTTTAATTTCGCTTAAAGGTCTTAGCTGTTTCAGAATATATTCGGTATCCAGTTGCCCCTTCCACCGAACGATGACACCTTTAACATCAACCCAGTCCTGGCCGCGGTCAGCAAATGCTTTCAACACAATAAGATCTTCCGCAGAACAGGTCAAAAGCGAACATTGCCGAGCATAAAGAAAAGGCGTGGCGCGATCTATCATCTGTTTTTCAAAAGGCAGGCCGGACAGGGTAAGATCAAGAGGCACATCATTTGAAGCATATAAAAGCAAGACCCTGTTGATTGTGGCAAATTCTTTTGCATCCGCTATCCGTGGCCTGAAATTCCCTAAAAGGCCGTCAATATATTTTTCTTCACCGCCGAAACCTGATAAAACACACAGGTCAATATCCTGAGTCATCCGCGCTTCACCCCACCGGATGACCGCCAGCCCTCCGATAAAACAAAACGGCCATTTTTTTGAATTCAGAAAATCCTGGATTTCCTGCCCTGCTTCAAACAAGGGGTTCATAACTGTTTTCCCCTGTCTCTTATTTCCATAAAAAGACGCTGCTGCTCCACCAGACCGCTGGTCAGCCTGATTTTTCTATGATCATGGGCCCATTGCAACATTTCATCTATAATTTTCAGGTTTTTATGGTAATCATAGGAACGCAGCTCCTGCTGTTTTATTTTTTCCAGGGCCTCACCTGCCTGCTGCCAAGTTTTGACCCATTTTTCAGTCTCCCTGTTTCTCATAATGCCGTCCGTAATCAAATCTCGTATT
>JAXHTA010000138.1:0-8931 GCA_034190285.1 Thermodesulfobacteriota bacterium
TTGCAGTCAACTACTGGCAGCGTATGGGTAATACTGATGATATTGTAGGGAGGTATCGGAACTGGGATACGATTGGAGTTGAGTTGAGCTACAGTTTCTGATAAAGGGACAACAAAAAAGAGTCTTCTTCCAAATTTGAGGGGGCATTATGAGAAAAAAGAAGAAAACGCTAACATTGATTCTGGGATTTGTCTTGACTTTTTTTGTGGTATTTTCTGGTTGTGAACAGGCCGGGGATGAACGACAAAGCGAACGTACTGATATGCCCTGGGCAGATACATTTGAGCTTCCGTTTGACAGGAATATCTATAACTTCTCTTTCCTTAGCCCCGATGCCGGCTGGGCCGTCGGAGAAAGGGGGCTTATCCTTGCTTATAAGGATAATAAGTGGGCGATAGTGAAGAGCCCCACTGAGAAGCATCTGTTTGGTGTATGTTTTCTTGATCATGATAATGCTTGGGCCGCGGGGGAAGATGGCGTGATTGTGCACTGGGATGGTGAGGAGTGGAATTCAATAGAGAACCCGGCATCAAGATGGGAACTTATGGGGATCTCATTTACCGGCCCTGATGATGGCTGGGTCGTGGGGTTCATGGGCCTGATTATGCACTGGGGTGGTGAGAAATGGGAAATTGTCTCCAGTCCCAAGCCTGCTCATTTTATGAATGTTCTCTTCGTCAATCCTGATGAAGGATGGGCCACAGGTGCGGCCGGTGACATATTGCACTATAAGGATAATCAATGGACGGAAGTATCCAGCCCAACCAAAGAGAACCTTTATGGCATCTATTTTTCAAGCCCTGATGACGGGTGGATAGTGGGTGCGGCCGGGACGATTCTTCGTATGGAGGCTGGCGAGTGGAACGTCGTCAATAGCCCGACTGAGAAGCATCTGATGAATGTCTGTTTTTCCAACTCCGATGACGGGTGGATAGTGGGTTCAGCTGGTACTATCTTGCGCTATGATGGTGGTGATTGGGAGGAATATACCTCTCCTACTGACAAAATACTTTATGCGGTATTTCTTAACGAAACGAATATGCCGTGGATTGCAGGAAAGACGAGAAATATCTTCCGATTGAGTCCTACTTAGGCCTAAAATGGTCTTAAACCATCCAAATGAAGGTGACGCTTTTCTTCTTTCCATGAAAAGGGCTGTAAAAGACTGATGATCGAGGCAGATAATCTAAGCAAACATTTTGGTTCAAAGGTAGCCGTTGAGGATGTCTCCTTGAGGGTAGAGGAGGGTGAAATTGTTGGTTTTTTAGGTCCTAATGGCGCTGGAAAGACTACGGTCATGAGGATCTTGACCTGCTTTTTTCCTCCCACCAGCGGGAGTGCAAGGGTTGCGGGGTATGATGTGCTGGAGAACTCACTGGAGGTCCGCAGGCGTATCGGGTATTTCCCTGAAAGGGTGCCTATCCCACAGGACATGACAATCGAGTCCTTTTTGTACATGGCAGCAGAAATAAAAGGTGTAAGAAAAAAGAATAGGAATAGAACTGTCGGTGAAGTGATGGAGAGATTCAACTTGAATCGTGTTGCCGCAAAATCCATAAAGAGGCTATCCAAGGGATATCATCAGAGGGTAGGCTTGGCCCAGGCGTTTATAAATGATCCTCCCATTCTGATTCTGGATGAACCTACTATTGGCCTTGACACGGAGCAAGTAGTAATTACCAGGCAACTCATAAAGGGACTGGCCGGCGAAAAGACTATCCTGTTAAGCACACATATCCTGCCTGAAGTAGCCATGACATGTCAAAAGGTGATTATTATCAACGCAGGGAGTATAGTAGCAATTGACAGTCCTGAGAATCTTACCTGCCGGCTCCAGGAAACTTCGCGGGTCCGGGTAACGATCGAAGCCCCAATAAGGGCGGAAGTAACAGAAGAACTCAGGCGAATGCCCCACGTACTTGACGTTGAGGAAAACTGGACAACGACCGGCGGTAAACTCTCGTTTCTGGTACAATTTGAAAAGACTGCCTTTCATACTCCCAGAGATATTGCTGCCATGGTGCATCAGAAAGGCTGGGGGCTTTTCGAGATGACAGAAGTAAGCATGAGTTTGGAGGAAGTAGTCCTAAAATTGGTTACTGAAGAGGGACCAGGGAGATGAACTTTTATCCTATCTTTAAGAAGGAGTTGAAGTCCTATTTTGGATCGATGATGGCCTACATAGTGGTGGCTGTTTTCTTGGCCGTCTTTGGGCACTTCTTTTATTCAACATTAATCTATTATGATGTTGTACGCCCCAATGTTAGCGCAAATAGTGGTATATTATGGCCTCTCTTTACTAATAGCAGTGTTATCCTGCTATTTATAGTACCACTGCTGACTATGAGGGTGTTTTCCGAAGAGAAGAAGTTGGGCACTATCGAGGTCTTCTTCACCTACCCCCTGAGGGACGCGGAACTCCTGTTGGGCAAGTTTGCGGCGTGTTTGGGCATATTTTCACTGATGTTGTTGCTCACAAGCGTGTGTCCCATCCTTCTTTCCACAATTTATGAATTAGAGATCATGCCTATTATTTCAGGATACTTAGGACTCTTCTTGATGGGGGCCGCCTTTATCTCCTTAGGGATTTTGATTTCAGCCCTGACAGAAAACCAGATCGTAGCCGCCATGGTCACCTGTGGCCTTCTCTTCATCTTTTGGTCTCTGGCCTTCAACGAATATGCATTGGGGACAACCTGGGCAAGAATAATAAATCATCTCTCCTTTCTATCCCACCATCGCAATTTTGTTAAAGGTATCATTGAGACCAAGGCCATCGTCTATTTTTTGAATTTCAATATATTTTGCCTTACCCTGACATTGCTAGCCCTGCAATCGAAGAGGTGGAGAGGGTTGAGGTGATAATGCTTTCCGGTGCTCTTTTCGGAAGATCGACTCGATACGGGCTAAATTCTCTGGCCACGGCTCTCGCCATTCTGGGGATTATAATGCTAATTGAGTTCATATCTATTAGATGCAACAGGCGGTTCGACTTGAGTGCAAACAAGATATTCAGTCTCTCACAACAGAGCAAAAAGGTCCTTGAAAACTTGGAAAGCGACATTGAGATTATTGCCTTTCTCAAGAAAAATCAGCCGGGAAGGGCTGAAATAACTGATTTGCTCTACCAATATGCCAATGCTTCAGAAAGAGTACGGTATGCGGTTCTCGATCCAGACCATCATCCGGCCAAATCCAAGGGATATAATATTCGCGGTTATGGCTCCATTGCGGTTGAAAGTGGGGGGAAAAGTACTGTAATTGACAGGCCTGATGAAAAAGAGCTTACAAATGCTATTTATCGACTTACCCGATTGGAAAAGAAGACCGTCTATTTTCTAAGAGGCCATGGAGAAAAGGATACCACTTCTGAAGCAAATGATGGTTATGAGGCGATCAGGGAAGAAATGGAGAAACAGGGTTATTCTGTAAAGGGTCTTTTCTTGACAAAGGAAAAGGAGGTTCCGACGGATTGTTCGTTACTAGTCGTCGCCGGTCCGGTGAAGGAAATACTGGAAAGCGAGCTCGAGAAGATTTCGACATACCTGCACAGTGATGGGAAGGCGATCTTTATGATCGACCCTTATGCGGTCTCTGGCCTGGATGGTTTTCTTGCTAAACGTAATATCATTATAAGTGATGACATAGTAGTAGATAAGTCTTCGCAGGTCTATGGAGGAGACCCATTCATGCCGTTTGTATTAGAATACATGTCTCATCCCATTACAAGGGAGTTTGCTATTCCTTCCGTTTTTCCTTTGGTTCGTTCTGTTCGAACAGAAACATTGAGCCGTGAAGGGATTATTTCACGGTCCTTGGTAAGGACAGGTTCGGAATCATGGGCGGAAAGGGACAGAAGAGGTGTTGAAAGGGGACAGATCAGGTTTAACGAAGGCATTGATGAGAAAGGTCCTATTTCCATTGCAGCAGTGGCAGATGTGGATTTTGTTCTAAATGACAAAGGCGAATCAATAAAGAGTTCCTTTGTAGTTTATGGTGACAGCGATTTTATAGACAATTATCATGTGGCCCTTGGCGGGAACAAGGACCTTTTTCTTAACACCGTGGCGTGGTTGGCAGGAGAAGAGGATCTTGTCTCGATTCGTCCAAAGGATGTACAAGGGGGCAGCTTTGTATTCCTTACGCCTTCCCAGACAAAGATGTGCTTTTGGCTGCCGCTTGTGGTTGAGCCCTTGCTGGTCCTGCTTATGGGAACAGTTTCTTATACTGCGAGAAGAATTAGGGAGAAATAGGATTTATTTGTTTTTTACCAGTATGGGTAAAAGGTGGTGGATAATAATCGCTATTACCCTCATAATAATGTTGCCCCTATCAATGTATATTTATCTCAAGGCAAAGACAGGGAAGATAGAAGGCATGGCCTATATTTCATCCGGTGAATTTCTTAAGGGAGGTGAAAGGGCAAGGAGTATTAACAAGGTAATGAGGTACCCGGAAAAACGTGGTGCCCTCTGGCCTGAAGCCCCTCCCAAACTAAGAACATTTCTGAGCGGTTTCTACATAGACAAGTACGAGATAACCAACGGACAATATCTTGAGTTTATTACATCGACTGGACACAGACCACCTGTGCACTGGAAGGATGGAATATATCCCATTGGCAAGCAAAACTTCCCTGTTGTTAACGTGAGTTTTAGAGACGCTCAGGAGTATGCTGCGTGGGCCGGAAAACGTCTGCCAACTGAGGATGAATGGGAAAAGGCTGCGGCAGGAAGGGATGGACGGATGTTCCCATGGGGAAATGAATTTGATGTTCGGAGGACCAATACCTGGGAGTCGGGGATAAGAAAGCCAACGGAGGTGGATAAGTACGAGGAAGGAAAATCTCCTTATGGGGTACTTGGCATGGGAGGTAATGTTATGGAATGGACCGGTAGCTGGGGCGAATTTCCAAATGATAACTTGATAGTAATCAAAGGAGGATCATGGGCTACTGATGCCTTTGACGCCAGGCTGCAAAGCAGGGTACTGGCGGCTACTGATATAATTACAAATGGACTGGGTTTTCGTTGTGCGTATTCGCCACTATCAGACTTATTGACCCAGAGGATTAAGACCTTGCTCCAGTGACCTGAGACTAATCAGCGAATCTTATTCTTTGGCGAAACTTCGAATGAAGAACTTGCCTGTTAGGATGCTTTACTGCCCTCCCGAGAGATTGTCAGCCAAACGGCATTCATTTCTACAGGAGTACCTTTGGTCCCTTTCTTAGATCCTGAAGACAGGTTGGTCGACAGAGGGGCAAGAGGCACAGGATAAGATATTAAAAACAAGGTAGAAATCAAATAATACATCTTGTCGGAGGCCAATAATGTGAGGCGTAGGGCAAATCCTTACAGTCAATTTTCTAAACGTCCTACAGAAAAATCAGACATTTACCGATACCAGGCCTCTAAATGTTTTCTAATAATATCTTGATCAGCCGAAGTGGACGCTGTCGGAAAATGGCCTTATCCCTCCGGAAATGAATTTGATCACATGTTAAGGCCCGGGTTCTGGAGCGATAGGTTGGCGTCCATCCATAAGCAACAGGCCAATACTCCCGGGCTCTTACCCCACCCTTCGCCCATACCCTCGCCCCTTAAAGGGGGGAGGGTATTCTATTTTAGATTTCAGTAAATTAATTCACCACCCCCTATAAGAAATAATTGGAAGCTACCTCTCACATTGAACTGACTTATCAACAATAGGTTATGCTCTAAATCCATCCTCGGAATATGAAGCATTTGCTTGCGGCGATTTTCGACGGAATCTTGTTGACAATTTGATAGAATTATTGTTCTCTCCCTACTGCCTTGCACTTTCAGGGGTGTCTTTTTTCGATAGTGTTTTCTCAATAAATCGGGACAAAGAGGCACAGATAGTGCCCGAACAAGAACTGGCTTTTTCGCCAATCTCTACGTCGGATAACAATTTTAATCGCGGTTAATATCTTGATCTCCTTTGAGCTTGACGAGAAATCCCAGTTTTTGTTCAGATACTGGGTAGCCTGCTTTTCCTAATTGTCCTGTGGGCGAGAATCCTGATAAGATCGCCTCTACTTATTGGGATTTTTGGATTTAACGTCTAATCGGTGCCAGAACGGGAGCCAAGGGCCTTTCACTGAAACTTCTTGACTACTTGCATGTTTTGGTGTCTATATTTGAGGCAATCGGAGATATGGGCGCAATAGACAGTTTTAGTTTGGGTACTATTTAGGATAAGAAAGACATGAGGAGAGATAATTTATGGCGATAAAGGACATCAGGGAATTTATCGAGGTTTTGGATGCGAATCAGGAGCTTCAGCGTGTGGACCAAGAGGTGGACTGGAATCTGGAAGTAGGAGCTATTACTCGCCGGTGCTGTGAGATTTCCGCTCCTTCACCTCTATTTACTCGGATCAAGGATTACCCTGGGGGGAGGATTTTTGCGAATCCTTTGGCTAAATGGTCCCGGGTGGCGTTGGCGATGGGGCTGGATGCCAAGGCTTCCCCGGTAGATCTCATCAAGGAGTTTGCCCGACGAAGTGAATCCCCTATAAAGCCGGTTATTGTGTCTGACGGGCCCTGCAAAGAGGTCAAACAAATGGGTGATGAGGTTGACCTTGAAGCATTACCTGCTCCTTTTATCCACCAGGGGGATGGCGGAAGATACCTGGGCACATGGCATTTTTTGGTGAACAAGGCCCCGGACAGCGACTGGGTGAACTGGGGAATGTATCGCCACATGGTCCATGACAAGAAGACACTGGGGTGCCTGATGATTCCGGGGCAGGATGGTCCTTTGATCTATTATCAGAAATATGAATCCAGGAATAGACCCATGGAGTTTGCCACGGTGATCGGTCCTGACCCCGTTAGCGCTATGGTGGCTTGCAACCCTGTGGGATTTGGGGTTAGTGAAGTGGATATAGCCGGCGGCGTTCTTCAGCAGCCGGTAGAGCTAGTGAAATGTGAAACCGTGGATCTTTATGTGCCTGCGCGTGCGGAAATCATTATTGAAGGAATAGTAGAGCCCCACGAAAGGAGGGAGGAAGGCCCCTTTGGAGAATATACCGGATATATGGCTGGAGGCCGAGACCTCAGACCCGTACTGCACGTTCAGGCCGTCACCCACAGGAAAGATCCTATCCTGACCATGAGCAATATGGGAACTCCGGTAGACGACAGCGATATAGCCAACTCATTGGGTTTTTCTGCGCTTATTACAAGGGAATTGGCCAAGAAGGGCCTGCCGATTCGAGACGTGGCTTATTTTACTCCCGAGTGTTCCTTAAATGTGGTAGTGGTTTCCACGAAGGTGCCTTATGCCGGGATTGCCAGGCAGATAGCCTCGGCCATCTGGGCGGACAAGGCGGGTGTTTACATCCCCTATATAATAGTGTGCAACGATGATGTGGATCCCACCAATCTAGAGCAGGTAATGCATGCATTGACCACCAAGTGCCATCCTAAGAACGGTATTGTAACCGTGCCGAACGTACCGAGTCATCCTTTGGTGCCCTTTTTGACTCCGCATGAGCGTGAGAACCTTATTGCCCATGCCTGTCTTTTTGACTGTACCTGGCCCAAGGATTGGCCTGATGAGGCTATTCCCTCCAGAGTATCGTTTGAGTCGAATTATCCCAAAGAAGTCCAGGAAAAGGTGATTGGCAATTGGAGTAAATATGGATTTAAGGAATAGTGATGGAAGTCTAAGTCCCTCTGCCCTGTCTTTACACAGACAGGGCAGAGGGATTTCACACGATCGAGTCCGCTCCAAACGAATTGTGTCCGGCAGGACTCGGGGTTATTATTTCCTTCTCATATCAATGAGCCTCTTCGACTTGAACTCAGCCCTAGGCATGCTGCCAAAGGGCACAGGTTCCACGGTTACTCTTACCTGACACTTATCCTTGATTGACTCCTGAAGTTCCTTCGCCAGCCTGTCGTAGTCGTTTTCGGTCATTTCCGGTGCCACCTCTGCCTGCACTATAAGATCAGGCATGCCTTTATCATCTTCCACTATCTTTACCGTATATTCATTGCCGAAATCGTCCATAGACCTAATGGCCTCTTCTATGTTTGTAGGAAAGACGTTGACACCCCTGATGATTATCATGTCGTCAGTCCTGCCCACGATGCCGCCTTCGCTCATCCTGTAGGTCCTGCCGCACGGACAATCTATCCTCCTCAGATTTACCATGTCATTGAGGTTGAACCTGAGAATGGGTTGGGCTATGGAGTTGATGTTAGACCAAACGAGGGCTCCGTACTCCCCTTCAGGCATGGGTTCTAGTGTATCCGGATCCAGGACCTCAGGTATGCCAACGTCTTCTATATAATGTAGGTTAGCATCCCTTCCATGATCTTTCCCCTCGTAGTCACACATTGTAGCATGTCCCCACGGCCCGACCTCGGTGGAACCAAATAGATCAGAGACCTCTACATCCCAGAGTGCCATAAGCCTTTTCCTGGTAGAGAGCAGCGACCCGCCTGGCTCACCGGCCACAACGACAACTCTTACGGAGGTATTTCTGGGATCGATCCCTTTCTCCTTCATAGACTCAGCCAGATAGATCATATAGGTTGGTGTGCCCATCAGTACCGTAGGATTATATTGCATGATAAAGCCCAATCTTGCCTCGGAGGGCATCGGAGGGCCGGCCGCGATGAGAGGAATCTTTGCCGTTTCCTGCGCCACGTAGTGATCCCAGGCGAAGACATGGGTCATGAAAGGCATACACCACATCACGAGATCGTCGCTCTTCACGCCGGACATGGTCCACTGTCTAGCCAAAGACCAGGCCTGCGTGACACGGTCAAACTGGGTGTACCTGCAGGGCACAGGGGCTCCGGAGGTGCCGGTCGTCATCCATACTATCCAGCCGTCTTTCTTCCAGAGTTCTTCATCCAGGCAGGAAAAATCGCCCCAAGGGGGACACTTGCTT
>JAXHTA010000139.1:0-8874 GCA_034190285.1 Thermodesulfobacteriota bacterium
GCCATTCTTTGTATGGCTTTTTTCAAATCGTTAATAACACCGCTTTCAAACTCAATCGTGGTGACAGCAGCCGTTGAACCGGGGACAAACAGGGCAACCGTACCGTTTTCCACAGACGATTCTTCCAGTTCTCTCGCTACCTTGGACGTAAGATCGATAATATCTGTCTTACCTTTGGTTTGGACAAAAATCTCACGGTTTTTAACAGGCATGGATTCCCCTTTCAATCGTCACTCTGCTGAGGCATTTCTACCATAGCCCCCCCTTTCATGCAAGAAAAAGACACGGTGGGCAGGGCGGCGTAAAGGTCGTGTCCAATCAAATGAAGGCCCCCCCTAATCCCGTTTTGCATAAGGAGCGATCAAGACTCCCATCTTGCAGCAACGGAAAAACAAGGGATATTTTGTGTCTCAGGACTGCGCTAGCATGACCCCCCTCGATTGTTTTACCCACAAGAAATTCAACAGTAAAATGACCTCGTCTCCCTTCGTCCCATTCACGGCCGTGCCCGGTCCGGAATATTTGGGCATGACCGATACAGAAACGTGTTTGACAGGGGAGCAAAAAAGTATCATATTCTGTATCAAACTGTTAGATTGGTAAGAATTAGGTCCCGACAGCCCAAATCCATAGTCTTTAAGGAGGGGAAATGTGCATTTCCAATACGCAGACTTATCAAGATGGCAATAAACCATCACAACAGATGGCAACAGGTGACAGGGCCATTCTCCCGGAAGGTGCAACCACCATCCCGATCTACGTCATGGGAAAAAAATACGAGGTGCCCGAGACATTGACCATAATGAAGGCAATGGAATACGCTGGCTTTAAGTTCATTCGCGGCGCCGGGTGCCGAGGCGGTATCTGCGGGGCCTGCCCGACGGTCTATCGAAAAGAAGGAGATTACAGGCTCTATTTCGGTCTCGCCTGCCAGACCGTGGTGGAGCCCAACATGTACCTGACTCAGATCCCTTTCTATCCAGCCAATCGTGCAATGTATGATATTGACAAGCTTGAGGCCCTGTCTGATGCCGTCAATGTCCTTTATCCGGAGCTTTTTCGATGCGTTGCCTGTAATAATTGTACCAAGGCCTGTCCGATGGGCGTTGAGGTAATGGACGTTATCTCCGCTCTCAAGCAGGGCAATATCCGTCGTGCAGCCGAGCTTTCATTTGACTGTATCCAATGTGGCCTTTGCGCCAGTCGCTGTATGGGGGAACTGCCGCAATACCACATTGCCCAGCTGGCACGACGGATTTACGGCAAGTATCTCATGCCACGGGCAGAACATTTGAAGATACGGGTCGAAGAGATCCTTGCCGGGAAATATGACGAAATGCTTGGAGTCCTGACTCAAATGAAGAGGAGAGATCTGGAGGAGATCTACAAGAATATAGAGCGCGAACCAGACCTCGCTCCGCCGGGCACCTGGATGCCCGAGGATACTCGGTATCTTTGAATCGAACGTATGTTACGGGGTCGATGGAAAAAGAGGAGACTGCAATGGGTTATACTTCGGAAATGAAGGAGCTTATAAAGCGTATTGAGGCCACCCGGCCTGGGCGGGTTAAAATGGCCCGTAACGGCGAGCACTATCCTGCACTGAACCTCGAAGAACGGGATGAAGTGCTTGAAAAATATCATCCCGATTATCAAAAGGAAGGCAGGCGGGCCTTGAGAGCCGGCCCCAACAAAGGGCAGGTATTCCCCGAGGAGGTGGCCCGGCTCCTTGAATCCAGGTCACTGTTGAGGGCGGACATGGTCGATCTTAACCGCGTAGATTATGACGCCGATGTATTGGTCATCGGCGGCGGCGGAGCGGGTTCATCCGCCGCTTTGGCGGCCTCTCAGACAGGGCTTAACGTCGTTATAGCCACCAAACTCCGACACGGCGATGCCAACACCATAATGGCCGAAGGCGGCATACAGGCCGCCACACAGGAATGCGACTCGCCGTTTTATCACTATATCGATACAGTAGGCGGAGGTCATTTTACAAACCAGCCGGATCTTGTGGCGGCCCTGGCCCATGACGCTCCTCTATCTATCGCGTGGTTGGAGGATCTAGGAATGATGTTCAACAAACACCCTGACGGGCGATTCGATGTTCGACACTTTGGTGGATCGAGCCGCAAACGCATGCATTCGGCCGGCGACATGACCGGCGCTGAAATTATGAGGGTCATAAGAGATGAGGCCCGCAACAGGGCGGACAAGATTGCCATTTTAGAATTCTGCCCGTCGGTGGAATTGCTGCTTGACGAAGACGGCCGATGCGCCGGTGCCGTTTTATATAACCTTGAAACACGCGAGTTCCTCATCGTCCGTGCCAGGGCGGTAATCATTGCCACCGGTGGGTTCGGACGTCTCCATATCAAAGGCTTCGCCACCACAAATCACTACGGGGCCACTATGGACGGTGTTGTGATCGCCTATCGTGCCGGGGTGGAAAACAGATACCTGTATTCCACTCAGTATCACCCCACCGGGGCCGCCTACCCAGAGCAGCTCGTAGGACTGCTGATCACGGAAAAAGTTCGGGGGCTTGGAGCCCATGTGCTTAATATTGATGGCGAACAGTTCTGCTTTCCATTGGAACCCAGGGACGTGGAATCAGCTGAATTGATCAGGGAGGCTACTGATAAGGGTAAAGGGGTCATCACCCCTACGGGCCGGGTCGGATTTTGGCTGGACTCGCCAATGATTGATTTGCTCCTGGGCGAGGGAACGGTGCGCAAGGAACTGCCCGCCAAGTTCACTCAGTTTGAGCGCCATGGCGTCGACATAAGCAAGGAACCCATGCTTGTCTATCCAACCCTGCATTATCAGAATGGCGGTATAGCGATCAATGCAAAGACAGAGACGACTATCCCGGGATTGTTCGGCGCCGGTGAGGTCGTCGGTGGCATTCACGGAGAAAACCGTCTGATGGGGAACAGCTTGCAGGATATCATCACGTTCGGCCGGCGATCAGGGGACAGCGCTGCGGAATACATAAGAAATGGCGTGGAGCTAAAAAAGCTTTCGCTGGGGCATGTTTCCAGATTTGAAAAAGAGCTGAAAGAGGCAGGTATTGAAGACCCTGCAACAGCCCCTATACTACTACCCGATTATACTACTAAAGAAGTAGAAAGCCGCCGATGGATGGAGATGAAAGTCAATATATAGTTCATCAGGGCTTCTGCCGTGCCTGAACGACGTAAGGCCTGAAGGGTGGGGTTCCGTATATCATTATGCAGGAGTTTGTTTCGCTGGCCCGCGTAGAGTTTCCATCAACTCCCCTGAACCGTTTAATACAAAAAGCACTAATCCCTTTTTCGTGGCCTGTCTGGACAGCTCTTCTATCTGGATCGCCTGCACCTCGTATTTGCGACCCTTGTCCCGTACCAGCAGGTTGAGACACTGCAAGGCTTCCTCTCTTGTAAGGAAAGTAGGGATGAACGTCTCATCCCTTTCCTCGTCACGCTGTCCCAAGACCTGTTCATTCTGCCCTGGATCTTGGACCACAATCCAGACCCACTGATCTTCCTCTATCAATTCGGTCATTACCCACTCCTTAATGAAATAAGGCGAGACTTTGATTCCCAGTAACACTTCAGCCCTCTGAAACAAATAAAAGCTAAGCAAAGCGCCTTATGTTCACGAGGCTAAATTTTTGCGATTCCCAAAGGTGGACAATATAAGGAGAAGGTGGTTGCGTGTCAAGCTTCCATCAACTGGGACCGGCCGTTGCAGTCTGCGATTGAGGAAATATAGGCAACTTTGTTGACACAAGGCCCTCTTTTCCTTATTCTTTCTTTTCAAAAACAGCTCCCCTAGGGAGAAGCAAAGATGTCTTTCTAAACGGACCAGCGCGTAGAATGTTACGCCTAGAGTGCAGACCTTTCAAGGTGAAGCTGTAATATGTTGGATTTAAAGGTTATTTAGTGTGACTTCTATCCGCAGGGCTAAGATTATCATACGATAATGTATCCGGGGTGACCTTTTTTAGCCTCTTTTGTCGAGTAAGAAAAAGTGGTTTTAGCAAGAATTTACCAGCTTGAAAGGGCTGGCCTGGATTGTTAAGAGATATGCAGTTCTGGAAATTCAGAGATGTCAAGATCGGTGTTAAGGACTACTTCGAATCACTTGACGTCTCGGGAAAGACTGTCGTGGATGCACCCGCGGGTGAAGGAAGGATGAGTAGTTTCCTGTCCGGGCTGGGGGCTGACGTCAAGGCATTGGACCTGTTCACTCATGGTGCAGCTGACGGCGGCATTGAAATTGTCAGGGCCGACCTGACAAGACCGCTCCCGATATCCACCGATTCAGTGGACTGTATTCTCTGCCAGGAAGGGATCGAACATCTGACCGACCAGGTCTCTTGCCTGAAAGAATTCAACATGGTCCTGAAAGAGCATGAAGTCCTGATCATAACCGCGCCAAACTACTCCAACCTCAGAGCAAAGTTTTACACGTTTTTTACTGAAAGTCGCTCTATAAGACATCTCCCCGCCAATGAGGTTGATGATGTCCGGTCAGGTAAGGACGGCAACGTGTATTTTGGCCATGTCTTTCTCATCGGAATACAGAAACTTCGTTTATTGGCAAGTGTCGCGGGTTTCAGGATCAAGAATATACACCCGACAAAGGTCAGCGGCACCTCACTTGTACTCTTCTTCCTGCTCTATCCGGTTATTTTCCTGCTTAACATTGTCGCATTTTACAGGAGCTATAACAGGGAAAGAGAGCAAGCCTGGAACGACAAAGCGGCAAGATTGGACGTTTTTCGTGAAATACTGCGAATCAATCTTAATCTTTTTGTCCTTCTGAGCGATCATCTCTTCGTTGAATTTGAAAAGCATCCGGCAATAGGCTCGGACTCAAACGAGAGGCTGCAAATGCCACTGACGTGACAAGGGCAAAATTCTTCCCCGGGCCGGCACGGCCTGAGCCTGACTGAGACCGCCCCAGCAGAGGGCTCCATTGACTTAATGCCCCCTAAAAGACTGCATCAAAGGGAAAAGGGTGATGAAATTCCATAGGATATGGACGGTTATGAGGGCTGAACTGGCCCATATCAGAAGAGACCCCGTAAGCCTAATTGTTGCCCTGTTCATGCCTTTTTTTATGCTCTTCTTGTTTGGCTACTCCCTCTGTCTTGAGTTGAGAGACCTACCGGTGGCGGTCTTTGACCTTGACCAGAGTCAGGAAAGCCGCAAATATATAGACCGATTCGATAATACTTCATATTTCGATGTCCGATTTTTCCCGGACAATTATGATCTGGCCGTTAATTATCTGGACTCCGGCAAGACCAGGCTGGTGATCATCATACCTTCCGGCTTTTCTCGTAAAATATCTGAGAACCGCCCTGCGCGTATTCAGGCATTGGTTGATGCATCCTTTGTCAACAGCGCCCAATTCATCGTTAATTACATAAGCGGAATAAATGCTGCCTATTCTGGTGAGCTTGCCTCTGAGTTCTTGAAATCAAGAGGGATAAGAAGGGACATCGAACTTGTGCAACTTGCCTGCCGTTCCTGGCACAATCAATCATTAAGGGACTTCACTTTTATCATTACCGGGCTCTTCAGTGTTGTGATTATGGGCTTTGTTCCCATTTTATCAGCCCTCGCCATTGTGCGAGAAAAGGAATCCGGTTCTATCCAACAGATATTCTCCTCACCAATCAAGGCGTACGAGTATATTGCAGGGAAAATGGCCCCCTATGTTATATTTCTGACTATAGATAACCTCTTGGTGCTCATTTCAGGAATATGGTGGTTTGATCTCCCTTTTAGAGGGAATGTCTTGACTCTTTTGTTTGCCTTATCCCTCTTTATCTTTGCCACGGTGGCCATTGGGTTCTTTATTTCTACCCTGACCAAGAACCAGCTTACCGCCATGTTGCTCGCCGTTGTTTTTACCCTGATGCCTGCATTTATCTTTGGAGATGCCATCACCCCCCTGAAAAACATGCCTGAGGGATGGCAGCTATATTCGTGTCTCTTCCCGGCCCGGTTCTTTACTGGAGTATCCAGGGCGGTTCTCCTCAAAGGAGCAGCCATTCAGGACTACTGGGAAGATATGGCTTCTCTTTTCGCCTATTGTGTTGTCATCTTTGCGGTCTCTTCCTGGAGGCTAAAAGGGAAAACCGTGGTCTAAGAAGGGGGTGTTGGGCTATGATGCGTTTACTGGGACTCATCAAAAAGGAATTCATCCACTTCTACCGTGATCCGGTCTCTATGGTCCTGATACTCTACCATTTTACAGCGTGTATTATTCTGTGTGGGTACTGCATTGTCTTCGAGGTGGGCCACCTGCCCGTGGTCGTTTATGACATGAATCGTACAAAGACCAGTCGCGATTTAATCCAGCGTTTTTTGTCAACCGAATACTTTGATCTGGATTCGTATGCCACCAGCACGGCAAACATTCAAAGAAGACTTGATAGCGGGAGGGCCAGAAGCGCCGTCATTATCCCTCCCCAGTTCTCAAGGCAATTGAATGAGGGAAGGAAGGCACAAATACAGTACATCTGTGAGGCCACTGATGCGAATCAGGCGGGACAAGGGATCGGTTTCGCAAAGCGCATCATCGGTGATTATAACAAGACACTTCTCTTGGAAAAGCTTAATAGGGATGGATCTGTCATATCCGCCCTCCCGGGCATCGATTGTCAAGTAAGGACATTATATAACCAGGAAATGGATGAAATATATTTTATCGTCCTCATTCACATTGTTGTTGCAGGCCTGATTGGCGGACTTATCCTATCCTCTACCGCCTTCGTAAGGGAGAAGGAACGGGGCACTATTGATCAACTGCTGGTCACACCCGTCAAGACCTGGGAGTTCATAACGGCTAAAATCACTGCCCCCTTTACTATCAGCATGATAGCCACGGTCTTCTCCTTTCTCATTGTTTGTTGGTTTGATGTCCCCTGCAAGGGAAGTATCATTACCTTCTTCGTGTTTATGGGATTGTTTCTCCTAAGCACAGTCGGCACCGGTATCTTGATCGGAAGTGTTTCCTCGAATATGCTTCAGGCAATAATGCTGTCTTTCGCTGTTTGGTTTCCCGGTATTGCCATGACCGGCATGCTCACACCCTTCGAAAATATGAGCCCATTTTGTCAGAAAATGGGTCTGTGCATGCCCGCAACCCATTTTACTCTTGCCGCCAATAGTATCTTCCAAAAGAGTCTTGGGTTCGCCGTTCTATGGCCTCAGGCTGTGATACTTATCGGAACAGGCATTTTAATGCTTCTTTTGGGAGGATATGTCACCTCGCGCCGGCTGAGGCAGTGAAGTGGAAGCCAGGGCGGCCTCCTTACTTAATAAATGGAATTTTCGATATGGAAGCTGCCGCTAAAAGCCCTAATGTCACATTTTTTCCACGGCATTTTTTTATTGAAGCCTCGTTTGTTTCATGACATATTGGAGCCTAATACAATCCAGATTTGCCTTAATCCATTCGGTTTTTAAATACCCACAACCTGCTATGCGTTCGGTTATTGGGAAAGCCTAATGGGGGTCGAAAGTCACAGGATATTTGCGCAGTCGGCATTATCCTCAGGAAACAAGGGCATACTCAAGAGATTTTCCAAAATGGAATACTTCTTTAAAGTCAAAAAACCTGATGAAGTTTTTGAAATTATTGATCAATTTGGTCCTTCAGGGGAAGAAACGACCACACTGGAAGATGCCCTGGGCCGGGTGGTAAGCAGAAATGTGATTTCACCCGAGGACCTGCCGGGCTTTCTCAGGTCTACCGTGGACGGGTATGCGGTTAGGGCAAAAGACACATTTGGTGCCGCTGAGAGCCTCCCCGCCCTGTTCGAAATATCGGGCGAGGCCCTAATGGGCGAGAGCCCCGGAATAGAGGTTGGTCCTGGGCAGGCAGCAAAGATATCCACCGGGGGAATGTTGCCTCAAGGCGCAGACGGCGTAGTGATGGTGGAGTACTGTGATCTCCTGGACAAGGAAAGCCTGGAAGTCGGCAGGGCCGTATCTCCTCTAGAAAACGTGATCCAGCCCGGAGATGATTTCAGAAAAGGCGCCTGTGTTCTCAAAATGGGCCACAAGTTGCGTGCCCAGGAACTGGGTGTATTGGCCGGGCTCGGGATATCAGAGGATTCCGTCTTTCGAAGACCCAAAGTCGGCATTATCTCCACAGGGGATGAAATCGTGCCTATTGACACGGCTCCCCTCCCGGGAAAGGTGAGAGATATCAACAGTTATTCTCTTGGCGCCTGTTGCCGGCGCATGGGGGCAGAGACCGAACACCTTGGCCTGTGTCCTGATGACTTTGATTCACTAAGGAATATGGTTGCCAGTGGCCTCGGTCGGGCTGATACGATTTGGATATCCGGTGGGAGTTCAGTGGGAACGAGAGACCTTACTCTAAAGGTATTTGAGACACTCCCTGACTTTGAGCTGCTGGTTCACGGCATATCAATCAGTCCTGGCAAACCCACCATCATCGGCAGAGCCGGTTCACAAGCAGTCATAGGCCTTCCCGGCCATGTGGCTTCGGCCCTCGTTGTAGCCGAGATATTCTTGACGCGCCTAATAGAAAGGCTTTCGGGTCTTAAGGATTTCTCAAGAGTATTTCGAGGCAGTGTCGAAGCCGAGTTGAGCCGAAACATCGAGTCGGCAAGCGGGCGTGAGGATTATATTCGGGTGAAGCTGGTAAAAAAGGAAGAGACATTAATTGCAGAGCCGGTCTTCGGAAAATCGGGGCTGATTTCCACCCTCGTGGAGGCCGATGGCCTCATCCGAATAGACGTTAATACCGAAGGACTTTATCAAGGGCAGAGGGTGCAGGTGTTGCTGTTGGCTTCGTGAGTCTTCGCCGTCTCGCCGCAAGCTATTACCTATGAAAGACGAG
>JAXHTA010000014.1:0-18151 GCA_034190285.1 Thermodesulfobacteriota bacterium
GATTTAAGCTATCTTTATAGGAATTGCCTATTCCTGAATTGGACACTGCTAAGTGCCCGGTTTTTCGTTTACGGGTGGCCGCCAATTAAGCAAAGAGTTTTGTGTTCCCCTTAGTAGTTGATTTGACGAAATAATGATATTCTGCTATATGTCTCAAGAGATTATTGTCATCAGGCGAGGATGTGTAAGCCAGGCGAACGGTGACGCTTCGACAAGGGAGAATTTTGTTGGATGAGAGGTATGCGGCCTTGAGCAGAAGGATTTTCACAGGTCTTTACTAATGCTATTTTTGTTGATAGTCTAAACACTATGTTTTTCCTGTGGTTTTTTGGATAAGTCTATTTAGTGTCTGGAAGAAAACTAGGGTTTTTCGTCAATGTCAAGGAAGATCAGGGTTTTAAACGAATGAATATATTGAATATTTTGAGGGTTGAAATTTTTGTCTGACGTAGGGGTTGGCAAAAAAGACAGTTTTCGGTAAGGCACTATTTAGTCACATCAACAGCAAAGCCCGGTGTAATCTGCCCCATTATCCGGTCGGCTCTTAGCAATGGGGTGTTTGCTATTTACCGACACTAGACGTGATGCTTGTCTAAGCGGAGCGTAAATTCTGAAGAAGTAAGGGTACATGCTGATATCCAGGGGACCATGTGGGTCTCTTTTTTAATGGCCGTGAACACTTGCCTTATTTCATGAAACGGCGGCAGTTTTGCCGCGAAGTACATCCGACGGTGAGGAGACTCCATTTGAGTGCCCGGTGGACGTTGGATGTGCGATGCAAGTATCCATGTTGCCGCCTTTAAGAAAGTGCCCCACATGGTCCTTTTGCCTTCCCGGATTTTTTGAGAACCTGCAGCAGAGGTGTTTTAAGACAAACTATGAGGATAATTACGATTGTATCAGGTCTGCCGCGGTCGGGCACGTCCATGATGATGAGGATGCTGGAGGCTGGCGGCATGGAAGTCCTGGTTGATAACATTAGAAGAGCTGACGAGGACAACCCCGCCGGCTATTATGAATTTGAAAAGGCAAAAAAAATCAAGGATGATTCTTCCTGGCTGCGAGACGCAGAAGGGAAAGCATTCAAGATGGTATCTATGTTGTTGCGGGATCTTCCTCCGGGCAGAGAATACAGAATAATTTTCATGAAGAGAATAATGGCTGAAATATTGGCGTCTCAGACACGAATGTTGGCCAATCTTGGACGTGGAGGCGGGGGGGCTTCAGACGAAGAAATGGGACGGCTTTTCAACAAACATTTAGTGGAGATTGAAAAATGGCTTGAAAAACAAAATAATATGGATGTCAGGTATTTCAGTTATAATGATATTCTTGACAGACCGCTTGAAAACCTCCAGGCCTTGAGCCAGTTCTTGGACAATGGACTGGATATTAAAAAGATGGTTAATCTGGTTGATAGGTCGTTGTATAGACAACGGATTAAGGGTGTTGGGCAATTACAGGCCGCTGAAACTAATCATCCATAATTCTGTTTTCTGCCGACAACCAGGTCTTTTATCAATGTTCAGAAATAGTAGGTTGTTATGATTCATCTTCGCCGTCAGATTCTCCTCAATGCATTTAAGCTGTTTGATATTCTGATAGTAGCCTTTGCCTTACTCATGGCCGCTTTTTTGAATTCGGGCCGAATTAGTGCAATGCCCATTGGTGAGTTCATCTCGATATCTGTGGAAATACGGACAGTTCTCTCCTTCCTCTTCTTTGCTCTTGCCTGGCGCGTCATTTGCTCTTTACTGATGCTTTACCGTTCCAGACGCCTCGATGGACGATGGAATGAGGTCACTACAGTTTTAGGGGCCACCTCCCTCGGGACTGTGGTTCTTTTTATCATAGCCTGTCTACTTAGAGTTGACATGATCACCCCTAATTTTCTGTCATTTTTTTGGGCTATAAGCAGCTCCATTATTATTGTGAGCCGTCTCCTGCTCAGACGCGGGCTGTCGTGGCTCAGATGTCGCGGCAGAAACCTTCGGTTTGTAATGATACTTGGAACAAACAGGGGCGCTGTTCAGTTTGCTCAAAAAATCGAGACAACGCCCGAGCTTGGGTTTCGCCTTGTCGGGTTTATTGATGAAGAATGGACCGGAACAGGGGAATTTGAGAAGGCTGGCTATTCCACAATGGCCGACTTCAGGGGTTTTCCCCGCATTATTCGAGACAGAGTCGTCGATGAAGTTTGGATCGCTCTTCCGCTGGAGTCCTATTCCGGACAGATTGCCGAAGTCCTGGCCTATTGCAGGAAATTGGGCATCATTACCAGGTTCTTTCCCGAGGTGTTTGATCTGGAATCCGCCCAGTTGAAGGTGGAGCAAATTGGGGGCGATTCCGTGATGACGGAGTACCCGGCGACAATAGGGGGGTGGCCGTTTGTGGTGAAACGCGTGCTGGACATTTGCCTTTCCATCGTACTTCTGGTCCTGCTCTCTCCCCTGTTCCTGGCCGTGGCCATTTTGATCACCGTTACGTCACCCGGGCCCGTCCTCTTTGTCCAGGAGAGGGTAGGGTTAAACAGGAGGAGGTTTCGCCTCTATAAGTTTCGGACTATGATCCGGGACGCAGAACAAAGGCTTCATGAGATAGAACACCTAAACGAAGTCACGGGACCGGTATTCAAGGTCAGGAATGATCCTCGCGTTACCAAGGTAGGCAAATTCTTGAGGAAGACCAGCATTGACGAATTACCACAGCTTTTCAGTGTGCTAAAGGGTGACATGAGCTTGGTGGGGCCAAGGCCTCTCCCGGTGAGAGATTACGAGGGTTTCGATCAAGACAGGCACCGCAGACGTTTCAGCGTTCTACCCGGTATAACCTGTCTCTGGCAGGTCAACGGCAGAAACTCTGTCCCCTTTGACAAGTGGATGGAACTCGATCTGCAATACATTGACCAGTGGACCTTATGGCTCGATTTCAAGATACTGCTAAAGACTATCCCGACGGTCTTGAAAGGATCGGGAGCAGCATAGGCGCCTGTCCGAGGTCAGATTTTTTTAAGGTTGACAAGAGATGTGGGAGAATAAAGGGCCATGCGGGTCTCTTGTTAGTGTCTCGACGAATGCTGTGATTTTTCGTTGATATCAAGGGTGGCGACAATTTCAACTGCCGGGATATGTAAATGAAGTTCGATTGGGTTATAGTTGGGGCCGGGTTTTCAGGAGCCGTTCTTGCGGAAAGAATCGCAACCCAGAAGGGCCAAAAGGTCCTGGTTATTGAACGACGTAACCACATCGGAGGGAATGCCTATGATTTTTATGATGAAAACGGTGTTCTTATCCACAAATACGGCCCTCACATCTTCCACACAAATTCGCGGAAGGCATGGGAATACCTGTCACATTTCACGGGCTGGAGGCCCCATTTTCATAAAGTCCTGGCGGTCATTGACGGACACAAAGTACCTATTCCATTCAATCTTAATACATTATACAAGCTTTTTTCTCCCGTCTTTGCCAGCAGGATTGAAGAAAAACTGGTCGCTCGATTCGGCTTCGGGCTGAGGCTGCCTATCCTGGAATTGCAGAAAAATGAAGACAATGATCTCAAGTTCATTGCCGATTACATATTCCGGAATCTCTTTTGCGGTTACACTCAGAAGCAATGGGAATTGAATGTCGAAGAACTCGATCCATCTGTGACCTCCAGGGTCCCGGTTCTCATCAGCAGAGATAACCGGTATTTTCAGGATAAGTACCAGGGAATACCGAAGAATGGCTATACGGTGATGTTTCAGAAGATGCTCGACCATCCCGAAATCAAGATCCTTCTCAATACGGATTATCGGGAGATCATAGAAGACGTCAAATTCAACCGAATGATTTATACAGGACCGGTCGACGCCTTTTTTGATTATCTTCATGGTTCTTTGCCTTACAGGAGTCTGAGCTTCGATTTCAACTACTATGGAATGGAGGTCTGGCAGGAGGCAGGCCAGATCAATTATCCCAATGAATACCGGTTTACGAGAACAACGGAGTTCAAATATCTGACCGGTCAAAATTGTCCGGGAACAACCGTGTCTGTTGAATATCCGGAGGCGTACGAACCTGGCCGGAATGAGCCTTATTACCCAATTCCCAGAAAAGTGAATGATGAACAATACGAATTGTACAAAAATGAAATGGGAAAATTGAACAAGAGCGTGCTTTTTGTCGGAAGATTGGCTGATTACAAATATTACAATATGGATCAAGCAGTTGTGCGCGCTCTCTCAGCATTCGAAGATTCGGATCTGAGCAATTGACGTGGACCCTTTCGTAATTGAAAAACTAAGACGTTTCAGCTTGCGCGTGTTGGCCCTGGTGGGGAAACTCAATCCGTTTCATAAAAGAATGATCCTGGCATACCACTCTGTTGATCCGACCGGGTCGCTTATTTCGGTTCATCCTGACGTATTTCGTCAACAAATGGAATACTTGAGGGAATCGGGGAAAAAGGCGGTCAGTTTTGGAGAATACTTGAACCATTATTCGGCTTTCCGGCCCGAGCCTTCAAACGTTGTTGCCCTCATATTTGATGACGGCTTTGACAATTTCCACAGGGTGGCACTCCCAGTCCTTCTCAAACACGGTTTCAGCGCAACCGTGTTTGTGGTAACAGGCTATGTAGGGAGCAATTGCACCTGGGAAAAGACGCCTGACATACCGGATTTGAGGCTCATGGACTGGATTCAGCTTCGTGAATGCCATGAGCAGGGCATTGAAATCGGGTCACATACCATTGATCATTTTCATCTAACCGGTTTGGAACAGGCCGAAATGTCAAGACAGATTGCAGGATCCAAGGCAAGAATCGAAGATTCGTTGAAAGTCGAGACGACGAGTTTTTGTTATCCTTACGGAGATTATGATGACAATGTAGTAAATCTGGTAAGAAAGGCGGGTTACAGGGCGGCGGTTACCTGCCGATTCGAGTACGATCATCCCGGCAGAAATCCCTATGAATCGCCTCGTGTGGGAATGAACAGGGTCAATCCCACCGACCATGTGGCGCAAAGGCTGTATTTACAGGCTGGGTTGGGGGGGATGCTTCACTTTTACGAGAATACAAAGGGCTTTATATGGTCCCGCAGGGAAAAGCCCCCCTTCTTTTCAGCTACATAAGACAGACATCTGGGGGATAAATGAAATCTGGCACAGAAAAAAAAGAAAGCGGCCCGAGGAGACGACATATAGCAGGGCTTTTTCTCTCCCTGCTGATCATGTCATGTTCCATGGGCCCATTTTACACGGACGCCCCTCCTCCACAGGTTTCAATGCCTGACCAAATTCCAGCTCCCGATTTTTCAGTACCTTATACTCTTGGCGCCGGGGACGAAATCGAAATCAAATTTTATTTTCATCCGGAATTGAACGAAAAAACCACAATACGGCCAGATGGACGCATATCTCTCGTTTTGGTCGATGAAGTGAAGGCCTCCGGGCTAACCCCGGAAAAACTGGACATTAAACTGACGCGCCTTTACGGCCAGAAATTGGACAGAGTGGATCTGACGGTTATTGTAAGGGGCTATTCCTCCCAGAATGTCTTTATCGACGGGGAGATCAAGACGCCCCAGTCTCTTCCCTTAAGAGGCGAGATGACCGTGCTGCAGGCCATTATTTCTTCGGGGATAAAAGAGACTGCGGACATGCGAAGCGTCCTTTTGATGCGAGCCGTCAGCAGAGAAGAAGTGAAGGTATTCCAATTAGATTTGGCGACACCAAGCAAATGGTCTGAAACCAACGTCTTTGTTAAGCCCCTTGATATAATTTATGTCCCAAGGTCGTATATCGCCAGTACGAATCTCTTTGTCAAACAGTACTTGAGCAATATGGTCCCTGATTTCATCCGATTGACCTTCCCATTGACTTATAATCTTGGCGGAAATTCCAATTCGACGCGTACCGTAGTAATATCTGAAAGTCAATGACATGAATTTCTATATTGGAAAGGACGCGGAGGAGGAGGGCGGCAAGAAGGGCTCTATCATAAAGACAACCCTCAAGGTCACTATCGTTAAGTTCGTTGGCGGCCTATTGGGGTTAATCGCTATTATACTGATCGCTCACAGGTTTGGCGCCGGACCTCAAACGGACGCCCTTTTTGTGGGGAGAATAATTCCCCTCATGCTGGCGACTCAATTTGGACGGGCCCTGTCTGTAGCAATAGTCCCCATTTTCACCGAGGCCCGGATGACGGAGGGCTCTGAGGCATGCGGCACTGTGACGGGCCAGTTTTTGCTCCCCCTCGGTCTTTTCCTCGGGCTGTTCGTGATTGCCTATTATTTTCTGTCGCCATTCATTATGCAATTTATCGGTTCAGGGCTGGACGCCGAGACCCTTAAGCTATGCAATCGCATTACACGGATACTGAGCGTTTTAATACTCTTTTTGGGGAGCTTCTCGCTCCTGGAGGCGTTCTTGAACGTTCATGGCGTCTTCCTGATCCCTGAAATGGCTGCAGGCTTTTTGCCTATAGGAACCATAATAGGCGTTCTGGTCTTAGCCGATTTCTTTGGGATTGCCGGGGTTCCAATAGGCACGGTGAGCGGCGGGGCGTTAATGTTGTTGATAATCTGGTTCTTTGTAAGGAGAAGATTTAATATCAGGGTCCTAAGACCTTTTGATGATCTATACTCATTTTTAAAGAGGGCGTTTGTTCAGATCGTGCCGGTACTCTGGGGGAGTTCAGCCAGCCAAATCAGCGTTGCCGTTGGACGGAGTCTTGCCGCGTTTCTGGGACCTGGTAAGGTTTCGGTCCTGAGCTTCGGGCATCGTGTGTGCGGCAGTTTCCCGTTTGTATGGGGGCTTGCAATCGGAAAAGTCCTTCTTCCCTACCTCTCCGAACAGGCAGTGACAAGGGAAAGAGATGACATACACGCATCGGTGATGGCATTTATCAGGCTCATGTTGCTCCTTTTCATTCCCTATAGTGCGGCGCTAATTACATTGAGCATGCCCATCACCGTGCTCGTATTCGGGCATGGGGCTTTTGCCGATGCCGATGTCTGCTACACGGCCTCCGTAATATCGTGTTACGCTCCGGCCGTCACTTTTGGAGCGGTCAACGTGATAGCCATGAGGACATTTTTCTCTCTCAAAAAGGCCTCCATTATCTTCAAGACCTCGACAGCGTTCCTTGTCGTATGCGTCGGTTTGAGTTTTATTCTGATGCCGGTCATGGGTGTCAACGGTCTGGCCTCCGCTTATTCATTGGGCCTGTTTTTTCAGATGGTTCTTACACTGTTTTTCCTTGGCAAGGAGATCGGGGAGTCTATCTGGAGAAAGGTGTCCATCTTTGCCTTAAAAGCATTGATTGCCGCAGGGGTCGCCTCAGGAGCCGTTTATGCATTTCTCTGTTTCTTCCAATTTCCTTATGGTATTAAGACGGCGGCCTTCCTGTTTGTTCCCGGGATCTCCATGATTATCGTGGTCTATTTGTCAACCCTCTGGCTTTTAAGGGTATCTGAGATTTTTATGCTCATAAATGTCTTGGGGAGTACCGCTTGTCGATTCGTCGGCGCCTCGTGGAAGTTGAAGAAGCCATAGCGCAGGGTCTGAAAACGTTAACCTGTGAGGTGAATTCTAAAGCTGTGGTAGGAATCTAGCCTCTTGAAAATAAGACGCTTTGATCCGTGGGAATCATTTACTAAAGTGTTACGATCCGTGAACGGTGATGAAAAAAAGGTGTGCGATATACGCATATGCAAGCTACATCCGGTAAAATCCTCGAAAATATCATATACGTAGTGTTTCGGAGAAAGTGGATGATAGCTATGGGCTTTGTGTCCATGTTTTCTACAATGCTTTTCTTCATTTGGCTGATTACTCCCACTTATAAGGCCACCGATCGGGTTCTGATTCACCATAATTACAAGCAGCAATTAGGCCTTTTTAACGACATGGCGACTCCCGGCATTGTGAATCCAAGAGTCAATTGGGCTCTCAATATGCTTGAAATTGCCAAGAGCACGGCCATTGCCGAGGAGATAGTCCGAGAATTCGGCCTTGATAGGAGGTTTGAGCAGAAGGTTGAGCATCCGGAGATCCCTCGTGATGTAGTCAAGGCCAAGATGACTAGTTTGGCGCAATTGCCTGCCATTGCACTTGAAAAACTGGGACTGGTGAAAAGGAAACCAACAGACTACTTCGCCGAAGCGGTGGAGGAGTTCTTGGAGAATGCAGAAGAAATCGAACTGGTTGAAGATACGGAAATCCTTGAAATCGGGATATATGAAGAAACACCGGAATTGTCTGGTCGGATAGCGGGTGCAATTTCCAGGCTTCTGATTGAAAAAGCGATTCAGCTCGACCGTAAGACCGCCGAACAGGCCTTCCTGTATGCCTCAGAGCAATTAAAAAATGCCGAGCAGGCCTACTTGCGTTCTCAGAGGGACCTGGAGAGATTCAAGCTTGACTGGCAAGTCACATCTCTTGATGACGAAAAAGCGCTTAAACTGGAACATCTTGGTCAGATGGAATGTGATCTGTCAAAAGTACTGGCCGATTTGGCCGGAAAGCGGGCTGAACTCAAAAAAATACAAGATAGATTGAATAGCCCTGTGATAACCTATTCTGAACATAAGGAGCTTACGGACCGCATGCCCGGTGTTGAATTGAGCGTCGTCTCCTTGGCGGGCAGTGAATCTCAATTGCGTGAGAACATAAGGACTCTTAAGGAAGATATCAGCCTACTCATTCAGAGGGAAAACGAATACCTTCGCCTGGTAAAACAGGCCTCATTGGATGAAGAGTTTTACACACAGCTCCTTAACAAGAAGAATGAGTTTGTTGTTCAAAAGGGCACCGAGGTAGGAGAATTCAGCATACGCCTGATCGATTCTTTTCGGGCTTCTCCCAATGCCGATCCAGACTGGCCTGATCCGAAAATATTTCTACCATTTGCGATGCTCTTTTCTCTTGGTGTGGCGTTTGCTCTTGCTTTTTTCGTGGAGTTCTTCTTGAAATATCCGAGATATCCATCGGAACTAATTGAAATGACCGGGATTCCAATTTGGGGTATTATCAGCCTCCAGCCCTCCAAGCGTGGTATCAAATGATCAATTTGCGGCGACAGTATCCTCTTCCCGATGGAAAAAAATCGAAACTGTATGAGGCCTATTATTCAATGGCCAATAAGCTCAAGCTATTGGACAAGGGTGGCCGGAGCGGAAGCGCCTTCTTAATAACCAGCGCCGTTGTGGGAGAAGGGAAGACCTATACGGCGATCAACTTGGCATGCAACCTTGCTCTCAGTCAAAAACGTGTTCTCTTGGTTGACGCCAATTCATGGAGTCCGATGCTCACAGCCCGATTTAACCAAGAAAAGAAGGTAGGATTTCATGATTCCCTGAAATCGCTGGAAATCGTCGAGAAAAGACCCCTCCCGCATGATTTTCCCGGGTTATATCTAATGGGAATCGGTGCCGATTCCGGCGAGGATCTCATACAAGCCCTTTCGGATCATTTTGGGAGCTGGCTGTCTGAAGCCCGGAAGGTTTTTGATACCATTTTGTTGGATTCTCCCGCCGTTAATTTTTACGGTGAGGCGAGGGTGCTTACCCCTCTGGCGGATGGTGTACTGCTTGTTGTGAAGGCGCTTAAGACCCACATCAGGGAGATCCTGAAGGCACGGGATGCTATCCGTGAAGCAGACGGGAATCTCCTTGGCGCAGTGTTAAACGGCTACCTGGAATACATTCCGAAGTCAATATCTTCCTGGCTCTAAGGGTTGCAGAAAAATGCATATTCGCAGGATGAAAAGAGAAGACGCTCCACAGATTTCCGGCATCAACGAAGCCTTTCACGGTGTCAAAAGAGATGTATCCTTTTGGATCTGGAAATACTATCGGCTTCCTTCCAGCCAACATTATATGGCCGTTGGTGAGGTGGATGGGAGGATTGTCGGACAAACCGGATGCATTGGTCAGATAGCCTCCGTCAACAACGAAAGATACCTTTGCGGCCAGACTCAGGACATCCTGGTCCTGGAGGAATTTCGCAAGGGAAGAATGTTCTTCAAGATTGAAAAGAGGGCCCGTGAGATGGGCATTGAACAAGGCTCTTTTTTTGATTTTGGGTTTGCCATAGAATTGACCAAGAAAATATCAACACGCATGCTGGGATTCAGCGCAGTCGGGCCAATAAAAAAAATGGTCCGTCCTCTGAACCTTTATCCCTATTTCGTGAAAAAATTCCCCTGCAGGCCTTTGGCCAGGGTGGCGTCATGGTTTCTGAAACCCTTGATGAAGCGCCTTCATCTGCCGACGAGATGCAAACTTGCAGAGCACTGGCGGATGGAGGAGATTTTTAGCTTTGATGATCGTTTTGATCGTTTGTGGTCTGATGTCAAAGACCGCTATTCCGTGATCCTGGAACGATCCAGCGAGTATCTGAACTGGCGCTATATCGAACATCCTGAGGTTCAGTACCATTGCCTGATGCTCAGGGACGGCAATCATATCCTTGGCTTTATCGTGCTGGAAATCAAAGAACGGCCTCGTCGCTTTGATACCCTGAACATAGAGTATGTAGACGCAAAACGGGGCGAAATCGTCGACATACTAGTAGGTCCCGGTGCTGAAAGGGATCGGTGGTTTGACTCTCTGCTGAGAGGAGCATTCTCCTACTTTGTGAGACATGACGTGGATGTGATTTCGTGCTGGTGTTTTCCTCATATGGAGGTCGCACGGCATCTCAGCAGGTATCATTTTCAACTTCGCCAGACGCCTCACGACTTGATCGTAAGATCGCACCGTTCGGAATTGGGTCCTGATTCACCAATTTTTGACGCAAAAAACTGGTATATGATGAGAGGTGACAGCGATCACTATTGAAGAAGTGAGTGGGGAAAATTGAGTGTGGCCTTACAGCCACGAAGCATTGTGACACAATAATTTTTCAGCCCCCCTAAACGGGGGGCTTTTGAGCGGGAAATGCCGAAATAATATTAGGGAACTTTATGTCTGCAAACTCAGGGCGGGTCATCATAATAGGTATGGACGGAGCTACATTTGAACTTATCCTTCCATGGATTCAGGAGGGAAAACTAGATTCTTTCAGGAAGATAATGAATGAGGGGGTTTATGGGTCTTTAGATCCCGCGCCGAACATGCGGAGCGCGGCCTCCTGGACCTCTTTTTACACGGGGAAGAACCCGGGGAAACACGGTGTATACGAATTCTATAATTTTTCGCCTGATACCTATAGTATTAAGTTCATCAACGGGAGCCATTGTCTTGAGCCTTCGTTGTGGCGGCTCTTGAGCGACCAGGGGTTCTCTTCAGTTGTGATCAACGTCCCTATGACCTACCCTGCAGAGTCGATAAGGGGAATTGTCCTGGCCGGTCTGGATGCTCCCGGCACACAAAGCAACGGGTTCTGTCATCCTCATCATTGTCTGAAGGAGCTGGAAGCCAAGTTCGGGACCTATATCCTGGAACCTGGTTTGACTGGTTTTATAATCGACAATAAACTTGACACGGCGGTTGAGCGCCTGTTTGAGGAAATTGAACAGAAACGCAAGGTAATGTTTCACCTTATGGAAAACGAAGAATGGGATTTCTTGACCATTGTTTATCGAAGCCTGGATGCTGCACAGCACTGCTTCTGGAAGTTTATGGATCCTCGTCATCCTCAACATGACCCGGATCAGAAGGGCAAGTACAAAGATGTAATTCTCGAAGTCTATCAGAAGCTGGATTCTATCCTTGGAGAAGTCATGGATTTTCTTGACCCGAAGGATATACTGATGGTGATGTCCGATCACGGTTTCGGGCCTAAACATCCTGCCAATAATCAATTGAACGCCTGGCTGGCCAGCAAGGGTTATCTTTCCTACAGCTCGGATGCCACCCCTTTGTCTGTGACCTCTATCGCCAGGAAAGGCCTGAGAGACGCCTATCAATTGCTTGCAGGAAAGCTGCCGAGACGGCACAAGGAGGTTTTTGCCCGTATCTTCCCCGGCATACGCGACCGGGTTCATACCAGACTCTGTTACACGGGTATCGATTGGACCAATACGAAGGCATATTCTGATACCCTGTTTTCGAATATACGCATCAATCTCAAGGGCAGAGAAGGATCAGGGATTGTATTGCCTGGTGAGGATTACAGCACGCTGATCGAGAGCATAAAACGAGATTTGATGAATTGCTGTGATCTTAAGTCAGGAGACAAGATCGTTGAAGCAGTCTTTCATAGGGATGAGATTTACGAGGGTCCTGAACGTGAAAGTGCACCTGATCTAACCATTCGGTGGCGTGAAGATATCCTGATTTCAGGGATCAAACTGGATCGGTCTTTTGATGCGGACCTTCTTCCCACCATTCGTCCGTTTATACCAGCTGAGGATGCCAGAGTGATCAGTGGCGATCACAGGCGCTTCGGGATTTTTCTTGCCAAGGGGGCCAACATTAAAAAAGGTGAACGTATTGAAAACGCCAATATTATGGACCTGGTTCCCACGGTTCTCTCTTTGATGGGCTCCGGAGTTCCCAGGGACATGGATGGCAAGGTTCTAACAGCCATGCTCGAAACGACGATTTTTCAAGGAGAATCGCAGAAGGAGATGGAGACACGATCCGTGAAAAAGAAAAGGGAAGCCAGTACTGACTATGAAGAAACAGAGGAAGAGACAATTGCTGACCGACTGCGTCAATTGGGCTATCTGGAATAGTATGCACTATGGAACTTTCTTTGCTCAAAAAGGCATTTAAGAGGAATTATGTGTTACGTCAAGACAAGAACGATAAGTTGTTTCAAGTTTATTACCCACTCGCTACACGCCTGATCGTTAGTCGTTACACTGACAATAAGTTCATTATAACGAGTTCTCGAAAAGGTGAAGGTAAGTCACATGTGACTATTAACCTCGGTTTTCATCTCGCTCTACGAAAGAAGAAGGTGCTGATAGTCGATGTTAATCCATGGAATCCGGCTTTGACGGAGTATTTTCGTTTGCAGCGTGAGATAGGCTTTCTCGATCTGCTGAGGGATGGATCGCCATTGGAGGGGATGCAATGTTTTCCGGATATTGAAACATTTCATGTGGTTGGTATCGGACACAGAGATCAAGATATTATTGATCTTTTATTACAGGATTCAAGAGATCTTGTTTCTTTCACACAAAACTACGATTTCGTTTTATTTGATGCGCCTTCGATGAACCAGCATTATGAAGCGCATCTGCTCACGAAAATGGTAAATCAAGTCTTGCTGGTTGTAAGATTGGGAATGACTTCATTTTCCGCTGTTAAGGCAACCGAGGAAACGATTAGATCGAATTCAGGCACAATAGCAGGGGTTGTCATCAATAAATACCGAAATCCAGTGCCCAAGTTTTTGGCTTCCAATATATTTCATAATCTGTAGCATGTTGCTCCTGATGCAACCACGTGAGCGTATTTGATCCGTTGCGATCATGGTACAACTTCTACACCTAATTGGTTAATTGCCCGCAGGATATAGAAGCTCGATCTTGAACTGAGGCTTTCATTTCCGGATGGGCACTGAATAAACTCAATGATGGAGGGATTTGAAAATGAAGACATATCGGGTTGCTGTGACATTTGTAATTCTATTGGGTATCGCCTTATGTATTCAGGAAACAGCGGCGGATCCAGCGGGCTATCATGTCAATGATTTAGACCAGCCCAAAAAAACCGGAGCTGGAAACCTTCATGAGTCAATAGCATTACTTAAATCCATTAGAAACGGCACCTCATCGCTGACTGTGAACGAACAGAAACAGGTCCTGCTTGAGACTCTAAAGAAAATTGATGAGAAAATCGATATTCAGGATAAGGCCATGGAACACAGGCTTATGGAAATCAGCGATCCACGCGCAATACGTCACATAGCCGACAGAGCCCTTTCTGCAATCTCAAAGCTGAGGAGAATGAACGCTCGTAAAGACTCCAAACATACCGAATTCTCAATGGAATCTCCTTCATTGATTAGCGATGAACGACTATTGGGGAGATATCGGCTTGCTGACGGGATTGACGGGATTGCAGTCGATTCGAATTACGCCTATGTTGCGGCGCGGAGAGAGGGGTTCATTATATTGGATATTTCAAACCCTGAAAAAGTCGATAAGATCTCTCAACTGAAGCTTGATTTCGTTAATGATGTGGCGGTAAGAGGAAATCATGTTTTCATTGCAGGAGGGCAGAGGCGATTCGCGGATGGTCATTTTTCGATTGTTGATGTGTCTGAGAAGAAAAAGCCCTTGCTTTTGGCAAAGGTTGATTTACCGAGAGGCGCAAACCGCATACATGCAAATGACAGCTACGTTTTTGTCAGCGCTCACGGTGCAGGTTTGTTTATTTATGATTGCACATCCCCTCGGAGCCCTAAGCTTATGTCTAACTTCCGGGTGGCGTACGATCCTAGTGAATACCCTGAGGTTGCAAAAAGTCTATTGTTGGAAAACCACACGTGGGGAGTGATAACTGAAGGCGATATTGCGTATGTATGTGACGATCATGCAGGCGTTAGGCTGGTCGATATAAGTGATATACAAAACCCGAAACAGATTTCTAGATATATGCATAAGAAGGGTCTAGGCGGTTTCTGTAATGATGTCGTGATTGACAAAGATTTTATGTACCTTGCCTATGACTTTGGCTTTCTGGTTATTGTTGATATCTCTGACAAAATGCATCCGAAAATGGCAGGAGAATTCAACCCGAACGGAAGCAAGGGCTGGAAGGAAAGCGACATGCTGGCAATACGTCTTGCCAAGGTGGAAAATTATGTTTATATCTCCACCTCGCGAAAGGGTGGCATTACCGTTATCGACGTCGGCAAGCCGCAGGACCCAAGACAAGTCTATTTTTATAAAGGAAATGCATCCGTTTGGGGCCTGGCCATTTTTAATGGAAAAGTCTACGGTGGTGCTATCCCGATAGAGGGCCACAGGTGGGGGGGAATGGAGATATTTTCGTCCTTTTCACGAGGTCATGAAAAAGAACCCTTTCCGGATTAACATTAACCCACGGTTTTCTAGGTCAGGGGATGCACCAGCAGGCTGATCAGTTGGGAAATAGACACGTTTTTCCGGAACTCTATCTGGTTTATATCACTCTTTTTGTCCTCACATTTCAACATTTGACTAAGTTGACGGGGACGCTATTTGAGAAATCCGAGGTCTTGACGGTCGGCAAAGTAATGATCATTCTTACCCTTGCCGTATGGTTTTTCAGGTTTTCACTTGAAAGGGATCCCGAACCGGTCCGATCGCTTCTTCAAAACAGGACCAGCATCTTGATGATCGCCTATGGCTGGGTCTTGTTGTTGGGGATCATACCCGCTCGGTCTATTGAGGCATGCTTTGTAGTCATTGTCCAGCGCTATAGCTTGATTATATTGTATTTCATTTTATTCAATGCCCTCTGCACAATTGAGTCGTTCAAGAAGTGTATTCTAATGCTTCTCTTCGGCAGTCTCTTCGCCGCGTCAGCTGGGATCTATGAAATGATGACGGGAACCGCTATTGTGGAAAACGTATATGACCGTACCGGGCTTATTGTTACCGACGAAGGCTCCCACAGAATCCAGGCTTTCGCCGGTGATCCTGACATGCATGCGGTCTTTCTGATTTCGATGAGCGGGCTCCTTCTATACATGATCTACATGAGTCGTTCGAGGATAAAACAAGTCTGCTGGATCGGGTTGCTCATTATGTTTATTATCAACATACTCGGAACCGGCTCAAGAGCTGGTTGGCTTGGCATGCTGATTACTTCGATCGTTTTCCTGTTCTTCATAAGGATTCGTTTCAAATTCATAATCGGCGCTGCGTTTTTGGGCGTTTTTGCAGTAATATTGATCGTCATTGAATGCGCTGACCTGGCGCCGATAATGGAACGGGTAAGTTCGTCCAAGAAGAGCGGTGATAAATCAACCGAATGGAGGATCGGGTGGGCCACCATGTCTGCCGCTATGTTTCTGGACCATCCCCTGCTGGGCATTGGAACAGGTAATTACTATACTGAATACAGTCGTTACTTGCGAGAAGCGCCCACAAGCGCTTCATATATCAACAAGAAGCCGAACCATAACGCGTACCTGCAAACTCTTGCAGAAAACGGGATTATCGGGTGTTTCATCTTTCTAACTCTTCTGATCTCCATTCTTGCCGATATATCCTTTGTGCTCATGAGAGGGCCTCCGGAAATGAAATATCTGGGCACTGGCATTCTGGCGTCCTACATAGGGTTTTTGTACTGTATGTCGGCCTACCCTGCCGTAGGTGACGAATTCGGTTGGATAATCATTGCATTCGGCTGCTGCCTATCGGAGTTGGTCAGGAATTCGACGGACAACAAAGCGGATCATATTAGTATGCCTGTAAAAGAGACACAAAGATAATGGAAGGCCTTGAGTGTAATTGATAGCACTGCGGAAACGCATCTCCAAGAAAGGGAAGCCGTTCAATGAGAGAATTGCAGCTTGATTCAGCTAAAGATATTATGAGTCATTTTGTTTATGTCGTTTTCTACAGGAAGATCATTGTCATGATATCCTTTGTTGTCATGCTTGGCTTACTGCTATTCGCTATTTATCTCATCACTCCGCGGTATGAGGCAACGGTAAAAATACTGGTAGACCAGAACCCTGCCCAACAGCCATTTCCCTACAAAGACCTTGTCTATCAGCCGGAACAGGGTTTGCGAAGCAACAAGGCAATGGAAGTCGTAGAGATCTCCAAGAGCAGGGATATAGCCGAAAACCTTGTTAGAAAACACGGACTCGACAGTAGATATGAAAAAAGGCGCACGAATCCGGAGTCTACGCGGGACATGATATTATTATATTTCATCAAGTTATTAAAAACTCCGAAGGAGTGGTTGGTACAGTTGGGTTGGCTTGATCCATCTCAAGAAAACTACTTTGCCGATGCAGTTGACGAATTCATGGAAGAAACATTGAGTGTGGAATTGATCGAAGATGTTGGGATTGTCAATATAACAATCGCCGAGCAGACCCCTGAGCTTTCGACTATCATAGCAAATGAAATGGCTGCCCTCTTGATAAACAAGATTATGACGTTATTTCGAACTGAGTCTAACAGCGCATTTGAATTCAACGAAAAACAGATTAGTATTGTAGAAGACAGATATTCCAAATCCCTTGAGGCCATGCATCGGTTCAAGGAAGAATGGAACGTAATCTCACTTAATGATGAAAAGATATTGAAGCTTGAACGTCTGGAAGAACTGAAAGGCCAGCTATCTTTTTTGCAGGCTGACCTGTCTGAAAAGTCCGCTCGCTATAAAGAGATTGAAAAGGAAATCTCAAAGCAAAGTGAACGTTTAGATAGCCTTGCCATTTACAATGAGATGAAGGAGCAGTCGATCTCCGTCAGGACCGATCTGTCCGGTCTTAGAGAAAGGGAAAAGAGCCTCCTCAAAAGTGTTCGGGATTTGGAGAATCAACTGAAAGACTTAATAAAGCGGGAAAATGATCTTATCCGGTTGGAGCAAAGCGCAAACAGCGACAAAGATGTTTATATTACTCTTAAAGAGAAGCAGTCCAAACTCAGGGTGCAAAAGGACAGCGAGGTAAACGAATTTGATTTGAAGATAGTGGAGACTGCATATCTTCCCCCGGAAGCGGATCCGGATTGGCCCAAGCCTGTCCTACTTGCGCCTGTTGTCCTATTCCTTTCAATCACTTTTTCACTGGGGATGGCCCTTTTTGTCGAATATTGGTCGGATTCTCTTATAAAGATCTCCGATATTGAGGAAGGTTTGGGACTCCAGGTTATAGCAGTCGTTCCTTCCTGCTAAAAGGGCGGAGATCGTTTTATGTACACACTGACCAAAAGATATTGAGGAACACCATGAACACAAAGTGGATATTTATTACTATGGCATCTTTATCAGCCGGCGTTTTATTTTTGATGGCGTTTTTTGTCCTGTATGTGCCTATGGTTAACTCCATTGAAGGAGGCCTCGGATGGTTTGATGATCAAACGTCAAGACGATTGCCTGTGCAGTCGGATCAGAGCATAGAAGCGGACTTTGGCGATGTTGACAATGATGGGGATATAGATATCGTAGTGGCCAACGCCGGAAAACAAGCAGACGTTTTGTTGATAAACAAGGGCGGTGGTTTTTTTGAAAATGAATCGCATCGGCTTTTGGTAG
>JAXHTA010000140.1:0-8854 GCA_034190285.1 Thermodesulfobacteriota bacterium
TCTATTTCCAGGATCGAGCCTTGCCCGTCACTTGCATACCCCCCCGCCTCCTTAACCACCATGGCGAGAGGATTGGCTTCGACCATCAGCCTCAGTTTTCCAAAAGGTTTCTTTGGATCCTTGTTGTCCGCAGGGTACATGAATAGACCTCCCTTAAGGAGATTGCGGTGGAAATCGGCGACCAGGCTCCCGACATACCTGGAGGTATAAGGTCGCCCGGTCGCCCGGTCTTTGGCCTTAAAATAATCCACCAGGGCCCGGGTTTTCTCATCCCAGTAATCATAGTTCCCTTCGTTTACGCTGTAGATCTTTCCCTTTTCCGGGATCCGGATATTCTCGTGGGAGAGGAGAAATTCACCTACGCTCGGAAATAAGGTGAAGCCGTGAACCCCTGTTCCGTTTCCAGTGGTGTAAACCATGATGGTGCTTGAACCGTAGATGAAATAACCTGCGGCCACCTGCTTAATGCCAGGCTGCAAGGCATCGTTCAAAAGCATGTCAATATCAGTCTCATCGCTCACTTGCCTGTAAATGCCGAAGATTGTACCGATGCTCACATTGACATCGATGTTGGAGGATCCGTCAAGAGGATCAAAAAGCAGGATATAGTTGCCCTTTGGATACGGGGCCGGGATATCAATAAGGTCGGCATTCTCTTCCGAACCCATGCAGCAAAGCTGACCAATATGCTGCATTCTCTCTATGGTGACCTGATTGGCGAAGACGTCCAGTTTCTGCACCTTTTCCTCTTGGACATTAACAGCCCCGGTGGCCCCCAGGATGTCCACGAGGCCCGCCTTATTCACTTCTCTTGAGATAACCTTGGCCGCGACAGTAAGCTCATTGATCAAAATCGTAAATGCCCCGGTGGCCTCCGGATTTTCGCGCTGCTGGTTAAGAATATGCTCCGTAATGGTAATGCCCAAACCCTGTTTATTCATAAGAGGCTCCTTTCACTTGAAGATAGTCGTAACACCTTGTTCTTAGCCAAGCTCTTCCTTGTATTCGAGTCTGTATATTTCGGCCAAAGTAATGAATATCGTTATAATTAAGGGGCCATAAACAATACCCAGAATGCCAAAAAGTTTTATGCCCCCGATTATCCCGATGAAAACCAGAAGGGAATTCATCTGCATCCCTTTGCCGATAAGCTTGGGTTTGACTAAGTATTCTATAAAGGAACTATAACAAAGATTATAAATCAGAAAGCCGATGGCCGTCCCCACCTTCCCCTGCACCATTAGAATGACGGCGGCCGGGAAAAAAACCACTGAGGCCCCAATAATGGGCAAAAAGGCCATGAAACTGATAACCGCTCCCCAAAGGACCGGCGAACTCAGCCCAAAAACGAAAAAACCGGTTCCCCCAAGGATGCCTTGAACGATGCCTGACAAGCCATTACCGACAATAATAGCCTTACCCATCTCTTGAAACTTATTCACCACTTTCTCCAATTGCTCTTTCGGGACCGGCAGAAGTTGGGTGATATACCCTTTAAGCCGGCCTCCCTCTCGAAAAAGATAGTAGATGGTCAGCATCATCAAGAAAAAATGGACCAAAAAACTGAATAGGTTAGATGCCAGGGAACTGATTTGATCATATAGAAAGAGTCCGACCTTTCTGCCTACGCTGGCCGCCAGTTTCTCAACTGTCTCAGGTGTGAATTCCATGCCGGTGATCTTTCCCATTTTCCTGACCTGTCTAGCCCACATGGAGTCACCTTCGAGGGTCTGCTGAATCTGCTTCAAAGAAACCGCGCTCCGGGTATTGTTATAGAAATCAAAGGCTTCGTTGGAAAGGACACCCACAAACCAGCCTACTGGAATGACCAGCACCAGCAATATGGAAAGGCTCATGAACAGGGCGGCTGAAACCTCGCGCTCCCTGAACAGCCTCTTGACCCACAAATATATGGGATAAAACACGCTTGTGATGAGAAGCGCCAGAACAATGGCTGAGATAAACGCCCAGAAAAGCCTTAACAGCAGGACCACGGAGCAGATCAAAAAAACAAGGAAGAATTTTGAACCAATCTGCTTTTGCGTCATTTGCGGCATCCTGTGTCCACAATAGAGCGTCTTAGCGCTTTGCTGCTAGAATCGCCGGAATTCTTCCGTATTATAGCGAGATGGCAAGCAACCCGGTAATCTATTGATCACCTCTTGAGTATCAAACCCACCTGGCGATGGTTTGGCCCAAATAACGGATTTTAGTAACATGCGCTTTTCGAAAAATCAACAAAATGGCGCGCCCCTTCAGGGCCGAGCAAAAATCATACCTAATGGGAAGACGAGTCTCCCCCGGATGGTCCGAAGGTGAGAAATATATAAATCAGTAGCCTGCTATTGAAATATCTTGCCTGGATTAAGTATCCCTCTCGGATCAAACAGGTTCTTGATCTTTTGCATCCAGTCCAGGCTGGCTCCGTGCTCTGCCTCCATGAATTTTCTCTTACCGATGCCTACGCCGTGCTCCCCTGTGGCGGTTCCACCCAAGGCAAGGGCCTCTGTAACAATCCTTTCGTTCACTCGATCAATGATCGCCCACTCCTTTTCATCCCCATTTTTCCCCATAAAGACCAGATGGAGATTCCCATCCCCTGCATGGCCAAAGGTGTACCCGGGAATACCGGCCATCTGAGTTTCTTCCCTTCCCAGGGCTATGATCTCTGGGTAGGCAGAAATGGGAACAGCTGCGTCAATTGCAATATGTGATCGGCCAGGGTGGTTTCTCCTTATCATTTCAGATAGCTCATATCGGGCCTTCAGGAGATCATCCCGTCCCCTTCTTTCAATCCCGGGGATGAAATCATGACAGTCCATTGTCCGACAAATATCACGCACCATCTCCATAACTTCTGCCGAATGTTCTTTGCCGGAGACATGCAATTCAATAAAAAGCGTTGGAGCCTCCTTCAAACCCAGGTTCTTCTCTTTGTTTATTAGCGTGATGCATTCGGGGGCCATAAGTTCCAGGGAAGCCGGATTAATGCCGGATCTCATGATTTCAAACACGGCCCTTCCAGCACTAGTAACGCCTGGAAAGGTCACAATGACGGCAGTGAGTTCCTCGGGTAATCCTCTCAACCGGACCGTTGCTTGGACAACAATCCCAAGGGTTCCTTCGGACCCGACAAAGAGGTTAAGCAGATCGTAGCCGGAAGACGTCTTAGAGGACCGGCTGCCTATCTCCAGTATCTCACCGCTGGACAGGACGACAGCAAGCCGCAGGACGTTGGCCCTGGTGGAACCATATCTCACCGTCCGGATTCCACTGGCGTTATTGGCAACCATCCCGCCAATGGTGGCCCTGGCGCCGGGATCAGGGGGGAAAAACAGGCCCCGATGCCTGAGTCTCTCGTTTAGGTCCTGATAAACCACTCCTGGTTCCACGTCAGCCTGGAAATCCGTCTCCCTAATTTCAAGGATCCGGTTCATTCTGGAAAAATCAAGGACCAGTCCCCCGCAGACAGGGATAGGATTACCTTCCAGGCTGGTCCCCGAACCCCACCCTGTTACAGGGATAAGATGCTCATTGGCATATCTCAATATCTCAGATACTTCGGTCCTGTTTTCCGGCCAGATGACGGCATCTGGTCGGCTGGGGGGGTGCTGAGATTGGTCCCTGGCGTGGAGTTCTAAATTGGATTGCCCTGTGGAAAATCGCTCTAATCCTACAATGGATTCAAGGTCGCTTAAATGTCTCTGAGTGAGTCTCTCAAATTTCATGGCAAATATCATACCACTCTCAAAAGCAACAAGATTCTATTGAAACATGAAACGTCTCATGCTGATATTCATAAGGAGCCCCATGGCGGCCATGGTTGAAATCAAAGAGGACCCACCGTAGCTAAAGAGCAGAAGAGGAATTCCTACCACAGGCAACAAACCGGTAACCATTCCAACATTGATTACAACCTCCCAAAAGACTATTGAGACAATACCGATGGCCATAATTGAGCCGAACTTATCCTTTGAACTCTTGGCTATGTTCAGACCCCACAAAATCAGAAACAGATAAAGCAAGAGAAGGAACACTGAACCCACAAATCCCCATTCCTCGGCCAGTACTGAAAATGCGAAATCCGTGTGTTGTTCCGGAAGGAAATGCAACCTTGTCTGTGTTCCCTCTAAGAAACCCTTGCCCCAGAACTGGCCTGACCCTATGGCGATCTTGGACTGATTGATGTGGTACCCGGATCCAAGGGGATCCATATCGGGTCTTAGAAAGGTCAGGATACGCATCTGCTGATATTCTTTCAGGTTAATCCATATAAAAGGGGCCACGGATGGTAGCGACATCACTAGGATCACCAATGATTGCCACTTTACCCTGGCAAACACAATCACTGAAAGGGACACGACTACCAGAAGGAGGGCGGTTCCAAGATCAGGCTCCCTTAAGATCAAAAAACCAGGTATTCCTATGAGCACGAATGGTTGCCAGAGATCCCTCAATCGGTATACCTGATTTCCGCCTCTCTCACTGAAGAATTTCGCAAGCACGATTACCAGGGTGATCTTAGCAGCTTCAGATGGCTGAAAGGAAAGTGGCCCCAGACTCAACCACCTCTGGGAGCCGGATGTGACCTTTCCCAAGAACAGAACCGCGACCAGAAGGGCTATTGTGAAAAAATAGGCTGGATAAGCCAGCCGCTCCAAGGCATAGTAGTTAAACGTGGTCATCAACAGCAAGACGGTAAATCCGATCAAAAACCAATATATCTGTTTAATAAAGACCTGAGACCCACCGACGTCTCGAATCGGATAGGTGGCACTGTAAAGGTTAAGGATGCTTATTGCCGCCAAAAGCAGGAGCAAGACAAGTAAGATCCAGTCAAAATTCTGGATCAACCTTCGGTCAAACATATGTCTTCCCTAATAGCGTTTTCGTAGAGATTTTCGGCCCCGAGGACCAAGCTTCCGACCTTGAAACAGACAAGTGAAGGACGCTGAACTGTAAGCCATCAGCTATCCCCTAAATAGGCATGAATTATCTGTTTGGCTATTGGAGCCGCGGTGGTACCACCGTGCCCCCCGTGCTCTACCACTATTGCCACGGCAATGCCCGGCCTGTCAGCAGGAGCCACGGCAACAAACCAGGCATGATCCCTGAACTTCCTGGGGACTTCACCTCCGTTGTACAAGTCTCTCTCCTTTTGAAAGCTCACCACCTGAGCGGTTCCGGTCTTTCCAGCGACGGTCACATCCTTGAGCTTGGCCCTGCAACCAGTGCCAGAAGGTCCATTGACCACGTCCACGAGCGCTCTTCTGACAAGTTCCATGTTATCCTCCCTGATCTTCAACCTACCAGTCACCCTGGGAACGAATTCATGAACCTTTTCTGTCCCTGTTTTTCCTATCCACCTGGTCACCTGAGGTCTGTAGAGAACGCCTCCGTTGAAGACAGCCGAAATCAGGGTCACCATCTGGATGGGGGTTACCAGCAGGAAACTCTGACCGATGGACATGGAAATCGTCTCTCCTGCCTGCCAAGGCACTGCCAACTTCTTCAGCTTCCAGTCCCTGGTCGGAATCAGCCCCGCTTTTTCCTGACACACATCAAAGCCGGTCATTTTTCCCAGGCCGAATCTTTTCGCATAATGGACAATTCTATCAATACCCAACTTTTTCCCAACCTTATAAAAATATATGTCACATGACTCTACTAGAGCCCTGTGGAGATTGACCTGTCCGTGCCCATGCCTCTTCCAGCAATGGTACTTATGCCCTCCAAAAAGATAGCGCCCGTTGCAGACCATCTCTTTTTCGGGGTCAATGACACCATCTTCGAGCCCTGCCAGAGCAGTGATGATCTTAAACACGGATCCCGGGGGATATTGGGCAGATAATGCTCTGTTCTGCAAAGGAAAATCCTTTGAGGAGGCGATTTCTTGCCATGTGGCTTCGTCTATCCCACTGATAAAGAGATTGGGGTCAAAGGGGGGGCTGCTCGCCAGGGCCAAAATCTCCCCATTATTAGGATTAATGGCCACAATAGCCCCACTCTTGTCTTGAAGGGCCTTCTCTGTTAAGGCCTGCAAGGCCTTATCTATTGTAAGGTGGACATTAAAGCCTGGGATAGGGGGCTTCAGGGAGATCGTCTGTATTTTCCGTCCAGCTGCGTCTACCTCCACCTGTTCGCCCCCTCTCATTCCATTCAGAAATGGCTGCCATTTGAGCTCCACCCCTGATTTTCCAATCAAATCCCCTGCTTTCTTATCCGGATACTGCCCACTTCTCAACTGGGTCTCGCTGATTTCGCCCAAGTAGCCAAGGAGGTGAGAGGCAAGGGTTCCACAGATATAATGTCGTTGCGGCCTCACTTTGATCATGACGCCGGGCAGATTGAACCTATGGGTCTCAATTACGGCTAGCTCATTGCGGGATATATCCCTTTTCAGACATATTGGTCTGAAAGGATATTTGAAGTACGGACCGGCCAGTCTCTGTTCCGCCAGCTCCGGCTCAAGGGTCACCATCCGGTTCAAATTCGCCATAAGTTCTTTCCGGTTCTGAACCTCTTCCGGGATCACATATAGGTCATATGAGGGACGGTTGCCCACAAGCATTTCTTCATTCCTGTCAAAAATCATGCCTCTGAAAGGAGAAATATCCTGGAGATGGATGCGGTTGTTCTCTGACTTGGCGCGATAGGTCGACCCCCTTACAACTTGCAGGAACCAAAGTCTCAGAATCAAGACACCAAACACCACCAGGACAAGCAGCGTGACAGTCTTGAGCTGTTTGTTAAAAATCTCCATTGAAACGGGATCGAAATCCGATGTCCTCAACTTCTTAACGCCCTGTATGTACCTTATGTGTTATTAGGCCCATCTTGCGCAAAGACTCCATGGGCCCAGCCAATATCATAACTCTCCTGTCCAAGCTTAACTGCCGTTTTCTATGGAAGCACTCCTAAGGCGATTGAACAGGTAGAAGACGACAGGCCCCATCAGGCCCGTACCTATGGCCGAAGCCCCGGATGTCCAAAGGAAAGACTTTGGAAGGGATATCTCAAGGGAAAAAATAGTAAGCACCATAAAAAACAGGGCCTTCTTCAGCAACACCACAAGGGAGAGGATAAGCATCAGCCCGCTCTTTTCCTGAAGATCAAAGAACTGGGAACCCAGATGAATCCCCCAAAAAATGCTCAAGTAAAGAAAGGGAAAAAGGCCATGTAACCCGCCTGATAGTAGGTCAATCAAGAGCCCCTGGCCGAAAGCAAAGGCGGCCGTAGCACTATGTCCATATGACAAGAAAAGGTAGGTGATTATAATAGTCAAAAGATCCAGATCAAGAAGGCCAAAGCCCATGAGGTCTACCCATTTCCCTTTGATCAGGGTGGCAAGCAACCCCACAAACCATGCAAGCAAATAAAAAGCTACTTCTTTTCTCTCCGATGATTCGACGATCTGCTCTCCTTTAGGATCACTAAGACTTCCTCTAATTTAGAAAAATCAACCGCGGTTTTGATCTCAATAGCCTTGAAGAACTCTCCGGGAGTCTCCTTGACGCTTAAGACCTGACCCACTGGCAGCCCCTTAGGGAAAACTCCTCCAAGGCCGGAGGTAACAACCATATCTCCAACTGCGACGTCACTGGATTTCACGACATAGTCCAGCTTGCAGATTTCAGTAGATAACCCTTTTATCATGCCTCTGTCTCGAGACCGTTGGACAAGACAGTCAACGGCACTGTTTTGATCGATAATCAACAAGCCTTTGGCATAATTTGTTGAGACGGAAACGACCCTTCCCACCACACCACAGGCGTTTACTATCGGCATGTTCAATTCTATTCCTGCGCCTTTTCCTTTATCAATAACAATTGATTTGAACCATCCTGTCGGGTCACGCCCGATGACCTGGGCAGCCAGGGCCGGCCTCTTGATCGTCTGTCTGAATTGAAGGAGTGCCTGAAGTCTTTCGTGAGATGGCAGCAATTCCAGATACCGGCTGTTCTCCATCCTCAATGCATCAATTTCTATCTTCAACTCCCTGTTTTCTCGGCGGACATTGACCAGGTCGAAATAGTCCAACCAGAATTCTTCCGTAGCGCCAACCACTTGTTTCACAAGCTTCTGAAAGGGAGCGACAGTTTCTAGAATCAGCCATTCAGCTGGATTCCACCTCGACCTCTGCCCAGAATTTGATGAAAACAAGAATAAGACAATACCGATAAAGAAAGCCCACATCCAGATTTTGTGAATGCGTTTTACACCTTTCAATGACTGAACTTAGCTCCGCATAGTTCTTTGGTCAATTTCACCACATACCCCTATTCGAAACATAGTCCCGTAAAAGGATGGAGTAGACCCCAAGACAAAAGAGCGATACTTGCCGGGTAAGGACACGGCCCCGGAGGATATGAACGGATCTTCGCTGTTACTTGATTGTAACGTCTCTCAGGATCGAGATACTATCCAAGGCCTTTCCTGAACCCAGAACCACAGTAGAGAGAGGGTCTTCAGTAACGATTATGGGGATCCTTGTTTCTTCTCTCAAAAGGACATCCAGATTCTTGAGCAATGAACCCCCTCCGGTCAACACAATCCCCTTATCCACAATATCGGCTGCCAATTCTGGAGGAGTCTGTTCCAGGGCAATGCGCACTGTTTCGACGATTGTCTCCACCTGTTCCGAGATGGCTTTTCTTATCTCTTCCGAGTCTATAGACAAGATCTTGGGAATGCCGCTGACCAGGTCCCGTCCTTTGACTTCAATTGTGTCAATCTGATCGCTCGGATAGGCGTTTCCGACGGTGGTCTTTATTATCTCTGATGTGCCGATCCCTATCAGAAGATTATATCTTCTCTTGATGTATTGCAGTATGGCTTCGTCCATCTTGTCTCC
>JAXHTA010000141.1:0-8837 GCA_034190285.1 Thermodesulfobacteriota bacterium
TTTGAGCGGTAACTATCTCGCTATCCGAAACACTCTCTGCAAGACCTCCGGAGTCATAAATTGCCGCAAGAGCCTTCACTGCATTGACAGGGTCGCCAATTCTTATGGCTGTTGCAATAGATGAATATCATTAGTGACATGAAAAGCCACTTGGAGGGTGGTCTATAGGAGGCCGATCCAGGATTTTCCTGTACAGTGAGATAGAATGGAACCCGAATGAATACTAAGACAACTCTCCTCATTGTTGATGACTCCAGAATCTTCCGTAGCGCCATCGAAGAGAGTCTGGCCGCTGAAGATGACATCGAAGTGATCGGTTCTGTCTGGAATGGAATGAAAGCTATCGAGTTTATCCGCTCAAACCCCCCGGACCTTGTCACTCTTGATGTTGAGATGCCGCAGATGGACGGGCTGGAAACCCTGAAGGCCATTCAGGAAATCAATGCGTCCCACAGCCACTCCAAGCTAATAGGAGTTATTATGCTGAGTTCCTTCACTCACAAAGGTGCCGACATCACTATTAAGGCCCTTGAAATGGGCGCTTTTGATTTCGTTCGAAAACCTGAACGTAAAGACCCGAGAGAGAACATTGAAGTCCTTCGCCTCCAACTCCTGACCAAAATTCGTCACTTTGCGTCCAGACGTATATTTGGCCCGGCACAGCCGCACATCAACTTGCCACCGTTACCTGAAATCAGGCCGGAGTTATCTGCTTCTCTGGGGGTCAGGTCCGTAATGATCGGTGTATCCACAGGCGGACCCAGGGCACTGGCAAACATCCTGCCACAGCTTTGTGAGAGCGTCGATGTGCCCATATTCATCGTGCAACACATGCCGCCCACCTTCACAGAATCTCTTGCCAGGAGTCTGGATGTTAGGTGCCGTTATACCGTAATGGAAGGCAAGCACAATCATATTGTTCAGGAACGGCATGTATATATCGCTCCCGGTGGAAAACATATGTTGATTGAAGAAAGAGAACAAACAGTCAAAACTGTTGTCAACAACCAGCCCCCTGAAAACGGATGTAGACCTTCTGTTGATGTCCTCTTTCGATCCGGCGCAACCGTTTACGGCAAAGATGTTATTGCCGTGGTCCTTACCGGCATGGGAATGGACGGAACAAAGGGAGCAGAAGTTCTAAAGCGGGTTGGGGCCTTTATTATTGCACAGGACAAGGAAACGAGCGTTGTGTGGGGGATGCCCGGCAGCGTCCAGATTTCAGGCAATGCGGATGAAGTATTACCCCTGAACGAGATTTCGAATGCGGTAATCAGAAGATGTTTAAGTAGCGCATGAACGAAAACTATATTTACGTTGGGGTAAATTTTCTGCGGACGAAGGCTTTCGCCTAACGTAGAGACCCCTGAAAAAGACAGCTTTTGTTACCCCTTTTCCACCCTAAAATTACCTACCATCTCCTGAATTTCTGCGGCTATCTTTGCCAGTTCACCCGCCGAATTGTTGACCTGCTGGGTCCCCGTATTCGAATCGTCTGCTGCTTTACTGACTCCTTGGATGCTTGACGAAATTTCGTTTACACCTTTGGCTGCCTCTGCCGCGCTTTTGGCCATATCGTTTGTTCCCTTGGCAACTTCAGCGATCGAGGAAGCAATAGCGTTAGCGCCGGTATTTGCCTGCTGGACATTGCTGGATATTTCGTTTACCGTAATCTCCTGTTGTTCGACCGACTTTGTGATCAGCGTGGAAGATTCGTTGATGTTGCCGATGATATCAGATATGTCTTCAATAACCTTGATGGCTCCTTCTGTTTTGGTCTGAACGCCTTCGATTCGCCTGGTAATATCTTCGGCTGCCTGGCCGCTCTGATTTGCAAGTTCTTTAATCTCGTTTGCGACAACTGCAAAGCCTTTGCCCGCATCCCCCGCCGAGGCCGCTTCAATCGTGGCATTGAGGGCAAGGAGATTGGTCTGCTCTGCGATCCGTTTGATGAGAGCGGTTACTTCGCCGATCTCCTTTGCAGCCTTGCCCAGCACATCCATAGTGTCCGTAGCCAAACCGGACATCTCCATAGCCCTCCCGGTAATACTGGAGCCTTCCTTTGCACTACCTGCGACGTCTTTGATTGCCGCAGACATCTCTTCTATTGAAGAGGCCACTGCACTCATATTCTGCGACATCTGTTCAGCAGAGGAGGAAACGCTTTGAACATTTGTGCTCATCTCTTCGGATGCGGAGGCGATTGCATTGATGTTGGCGGACATCTCTTCTGTTGCCTGGGCAACAGTACTGGATTGGGAACTCGTAACTTCGGCTGATGAAGCCATTTGCGCTGAGACTTCAGCCAATTTGATTGAGGCGGAACTCAGTCTTTTCATGTTATCTGCCATCTGCCTGATCACTGCCTGAAGTTTCTCCGAAGAGGTGTTAAACCCTGCTGCAAGGTCTCCCATTTCGTCTCTACTGCCAGCTTCAAGCCGAACAGTGAGATCCCCTTGTTCTATATTCTTCAAGCCCATCAGGACCTGTTTAATAGACCCGGTGATGCCCCTCGTTATGTAAACTGCGACCAGCCCCCCCAGAGCCAGAGCGAGACCGTTTAACAAGAACATAACACTCTTGACGTTTCTGGCCGACATTATTATGCCTGACACGCTTGTTATTGTTTTCTCGATTTCACGTTGCTGTAATTCCTTCATCTTGGCCGTTAACACTTCTGCCGTGTTATCAAAATCCGACACCAGCTTGTTGCCTTCCTCTGTCCCTTCCGTGAAATAAACAAAGGCCATTTCCTTTCCCTGCTCATAATAGTCATCAAAAGCCAACTCCAGTTCATCGATGGATTTGAGTGACTCTGCATCGTTCTTTTGCCTGTACATGTCTCTAAACTTTTTAATGTTCTTCTTAAAATTGTCAACAACCTCCTCTGCCTCTTTGAATCCTTCTTGCTTGTGAGTTGTTGACGAATATAAGAGGAGTTCCAGGACCTTCAAGGTTTGAAAAGCCATATTATCGGCAAGTATGGCATAAGGCAGGCTTTCATTTTCAACCAGCTTTGAATTATCCTGTACTGTATTGAGCGAAAGCGTGCTGATGACCAGTGTTACCGCCATAATCGAGAAAATCAGACCAAAACACAAACCCAATCTAGCACCGATTTTCATGTTCTTGAAAAAAGACACGGCATCCTCTCCTTCGGCTCCTGCCCCAGTTGCCGCTAGTCAAAGGCCATGGGGAAGAAGGCCTACAGTCATTTATTTGACGGGAATTACCTTTACTCCTCCATGAGATACTGAAGAGCCAATATAGCCAATAGCACCTCTGGTGGAGCTGACAAAATCGACCATATCGGCCTCGGTCTTGACTACCCTAGGGGGCGTACCCGTTCCAGTAAAGATAGCCTTTTTCCAGTGCTGCTTCAGTCTTTCGGGAGTTCCACCCACTATTTCTCGTACAAATGTCTCGTGTGTTGGACCTTTCTTGAGCATCACCACGCGTATTGAATCGCCATTGTTCCATCGGCTGATGTGTCCAAGGTAGATGTCGGAAACGGCGTCGCTGCTCAGGTTGTCAACAGGGACGCTCTTGTTGGCGATGACAAGAATTCCACTTGCCAGGGCGCTATTTCCGGCCGCCAGCAGAAAAACCGATACAACAACTAAAAAACCCGCTGTCAAAGTCTTGATCTTCATTACCTTGCCTCCGTTGATTTGAGGGTTGAAAATGGAGCGTTCACTGTCTATCGCAGATGCCAATAGGCTCCAACGTAGCATGTTACGGGCAGAGGACCTGTAGATGCTCAGAAAATAAAAGTCATCTTGGCGGCAAACAAAAACCAGTCATCCTCCGTCGGGAAGGGGGGGTTGTCAATGGACAGTACCCTGGCTGTTCCGTCCATCATATGTCCTTCCAGCTTGAACACCCAGTGTTCACCGATGTCAAACCGCGTGGTCAAGGCCAGGTCTTTCAGCCAGGCCCCATGATCCGGGAATCCCAGAACCTCAAGTTCATCGCCATCTCTATCATCAACATCTTCATAGAAAACAGAGTAATATGTGCCCAACTCGAGCCACTCTGTAAAGCGATAGGAAGCGCTCAAATAATACCCCTCCGATTCTTCACTATCTTCAAAGGAACTACCCAAAAGGTCGAATGCAGTATCTATTTCCATGCGGCAATATTCGGCAGCAAGAAGGAGATCTCCGTAAGAATACTCCAGAGAGAAAACGTACGAAGTGATATCCTCAAGCTCCAGATCAAAAGCCATGCCTTCAAATACACCCGTGAGTTCGTTTAATTCGCCGTCAGCGTCGAGCCTCATAGTATAACCACAGACGCCAGCTCGCAATCCATGAATGGGGGTATTCCAGTATATGGCGCCGGTATAAAGTTCACTTGGGTCAAAGTCTCTTATGTCGACAAATCCTCCGGCAATATCCTCCACAAATTTGGCCGTACCACCGTCGTTTTCAAGGTTACTTGTACCCATCTGGAACTCGTATAAAAAGCGCCCTGCAGACCCTGCCGGCACAAAACCGTAAAGCCCGACACCTTGGAGTCCTGTGTAGCCCTCTCTAAGCAGGTCGGTGTAGACGCTCTGTGGAAGCAAAATATTCGTTCGTAGCGCATCCACATCCCTGGATTTGTTATATAAACCATATGGCACTTTCAATATTCCAGCTCGGATACCAGCCCAGTCTCTCCACCGATAATCGGCATTTGCCCAGTCCAATATAATCTTGTTATCATCAACATTTCCCATATCACGGGAAAATAACTGCAGGCCCAAACGCAACCGATCACTTACTTGTTTGCCGAAAGTCAGCCCGAACTCATTGAATTGAAAGCTCCCTCCTTCCGTGTCATGCGCAAGGAAATTGTTGTCCTTGGTATATAGATATGCTTGAGACACGAAACCGTGAATTTCGACACCCAAGGCCTCTATTTCATCCCAGCCCTGTGCCCGGACATTCCCTGCACAGACAACACCACATGCAATCAGCACTATAATCAATATGCCCTTCTTCATTTCTGGCCTCCTGTTGGTAGATAACCTTTTCACTCTGTTCATTATTTAAACCAAACTGCGCCATCAGCTCACATTCATTTACCTCCTTATCAGACGGTCTTGCATACCAAAAAATAGGTAATTTTATAGACCATACAATCCCTTAATGTCAAGCGTCGGCTTTTCAGTCAGGAGATTCATTATTGACACCCTGCCCTCTTTTTACTTATACTCCATCGCGACCCATTGTGTTTAAGATGCCTGAAGCACTGCAAGATTGCCCGGTCGCATTTGCGTTACTACTATAAACGTGAGAGTATTCCCTTCCCGAAGGATAAAATGGACCTGGATGAATTCCGGTACATCCGGGATTATATTGAAGGTAACTGCGGTATAAGCCTGACAGACGAGAAGATGTATCTCGTTGAGACCAGGTTGACAACGCTTATGGCGGAAACCGGATGCAGGTCATTCATTGAACTCTGCAACAAGGCCGTTGCGGACAGCACGCACCGGCTGCGCGACAAAATTGTTGAGGCCATGACCACGAATGAGACCTTCTGGTTTCGTGATGAAGGCCCGTTTTCTATTCTGGAAGAGGTTGTTTTTGGGGAACTCGCCGCAGAAATACAGTCTGGAAAGCGATCGAGAATAAGAATCTGGTGTGCAGCATGCTCAACAGGACAGGAGCCATATTCTATAGCAATGGCGGCGCTGGAGTTTGCACAGAAACAGCGTTCGCTGAATCCTGAACATGTTGAAATCCTCGGAACTGATATCTCATCGACGGTAGTTTATCTGGCAATGGCAGGAAGGTACGACAGACTTGCCATTTCCCGCGGGCTCCCGGAATCCATTAGGGACCGTTATTTCGAGCAAGACGGCAATGTGTGGTGCATAAGCAACGACGTCAAGAAAATGGTCAAATACGAGAAAATGAACCTGCAAGAGAGCTTTTCTCACCTTGGAAAACAGGATATTATATTCTGTCGGAATGTGCTCATTTATTTTTCAAACGAATTCAAGATGGATGTGTTGCGACGTATGGCCCAGCTCCTAAGCCCGAATGGTTATCTGTTTCTCGGTGCATCGGAGGCAATCATGAATTGTGGATCAAGGTTTCGGGTGTTGCGTCACGCCAGGGGGTTGTATTACGGGGTAAAGCAGAAGGAGTAACAGGTCGCGGAGTGGTTTTGGGATAATGCTATGAGGAACGAACACACCGTATATAGGAGATCCTCTTATGAGAATTATGTCCGTTGACGACTCAAGGGCGACACGTTTATTTATCAAGGATGCAGTTGACGTTCTCGGCTTCGAATTCCTGGAAGCGGCAGACGGCAAACAGGGTCTTGCGGTCCTGCAAGAAGAAGGGGGCAATGTCGATCTAATCCTTCTCGACTGGCACATGCCGGAAATGGATGGCATTGAGATGCTCAACATATTGAAATCAAACGATCTTTTCAAGGATATTCCCGTGACAATGGTAACAACCGAGACCGAACGGGACAGCGTTTTTGAGGCACTCAACAGGGGAGCGAATAACTACATTATGAAGCCTTTTTCCCAGGAAGATCTCATAGGCAAAATAATGGAAAGCCTTGACATGGAGGAGCAGGTGTGAGATCAGGGTGTCATAATATTACTGATCCCACGGCCACTATCGCCAAGGGACGTGACTAATCGGCCCGTTCGTCAAGATTTTTTGAATTATGTCTGATATTCCGAGGCCTTTTTTAGCATAACGTAGAAACTGGGAAAACAATCATTCGTGGATGGACAACGATTGAGCTGGGGTAGGTCCCGTTGTTATGGGAGTCTAAGGCAAGGAAGAGTCAATGGAGGCAGACAGTTTATGGGAGGAAGATAAGTGGAATATGCGTTGGAGCAGGAACAGCTTAAGAATATAGAGAGAGTCTTGCGTGAGGATCTTATAGCTTTGGGTGTTCATTCCGTTCTTCTCATTGATATAGCAGGCAATATTATCGCAGAGCTCGATAACGGCGAAACGAATCACGATGTTTACTCCCTTGCAGCCCTGGCCGCTGGCAATTTTGGAGCGGTGAGCGCCATGGCTGAAATTATTGGGGAGGGCGAGTTTTCTTTGCTTTTTCATAGAGGAGAAAAAGAGAATATACATTTCAGCAAATTAATGAAGGATTTTCTGTTGGTCACCATATTCGGCCATGAAACGTCCCTTGGTTTCTTGCGCTTGAAGGCGGCCGAGTCAATTGGTAAGATAGAAGAGATCATGCAGTCCTGAGATTCGGGACATCATTGTGTCTTATCCTATTTTTTCATAGACTTCCCGTAAATTTCGTGATCCAAGTCTCTTTTTCGAGGTGGTTTGTCTTGGCGGTTATAAATCTGAAGAAAAAGGAGCTTCAGGCAAAGATAGTCTACTATGGGCCGGGTAGGGGAGGAAAGACAACCAATTTGGAATATATTCATGAAAACTTCAGGGATCGCATTAAGTCGGACATGATAGCCATCAAGACCCACGGGGATCGAACGCTTTTTTTTGACTTTCTTCCGTTTGATGTGGGAAAAATAAAAGGATACGATATCAAGGTCCAGTTATACACCGTGCCTGGACAAGTCAAGTATAACACCACCAGAAAGCTGGTCTTGAAGGGGGTGGACGGTATTGTATTTGTCGCCGACTCCATGAAGGTGCAGAGGGAAAAGAACCTTGTCTCCCTTAGAAACCTCCAGCAAAACCTGGCCGAAGACAAGAAGAGTATATTCAAGATTCCCCTCGTTTTGCAGTACAACAAGAGGGACCTCGCCCGGCAAGGCATTCCCCTTTTGCCTTTCGAAACACTCGAAAAAAGCCTTAATAGACAGCTGAAAGTGCCTTCCTTTGAGGCCAGCGCCCTTGCAGGCGAAAATGTTGTGCCCACCTTAAAAAAGATCATATCAATGACCGTGGCTTCTTTGGCAAAAGAACTCAAATAGGAGGTGTTTGAATGGCAGAAAAAGCAGATCACACCATAGCCACTGAAGTGCACAGCAGGTTGGATGACCTTTTTGGGCAAAGTGCTGAGTCCAATGGCCCTGTAAAAGGCGGCAGTGGTTCTGAAGGTTTACCTCTCAAAGATCTTAAGGCAATCATTCTATCTATTGACTGGGAAATAACCGATGAGATAATGACCCAGTTTATGGAGCAAATGGGCATACTCCAGGAGAGGTATAAAGAGAATAAGGTCTTTACGCTGTTTTTTCGCCTCCTTTCCTCGGTGGGAAAATATATCAAAACGAGTAAGGCCAATGCCCACCCGGATGCCATAAAGCTGTTTAACTCGATATACAACAGTCTGGAAACAGTCTTTTCAACGGAAGGTATGACAGAGGCGGAAAAAAAACAGGCTCTTCGCCTTCAAATGGAAAAATTCAATAAACTGAAGGAGCAGATAGCCCTTAGAAAAAGAGGCGCGGTCAAGGGGAAAGTGGCGGCCCCTTCCGAGAAAATTAGGCCTGCAATAGAAGTACAAAAAGGGATCCAGCTTGCCCCAGGAGATAAAAAGCCTCCATATGCGCCCGATAATAGAGGCATGCTCCAACAGGAGTTCTTGGCGTATGCCCTAGAAGAGATCAAGCAGTTCATCAAGGCCGAGTTTCATGCCTTAACAGAGGAATTGAAATTATGGAAAGAGGAACAGCAGGTATGACATAAGCCTCTTTGTTCCGGTATCTTTGTAAGTCCTCAGAATGGTAACACTGCAGCCCTTTGAAACAAAAGTATGCTGGTCAAAGCGCCTTGTTTTTATCAGGCTAACTCCTTATGATTATTAGGCGCAACTAGTGAAGCAGATTATACGGAAATGATGAGTGGTGTAGATTGATCAGCAGCTTTCCACTATCATCC
>JAXHTA010000142.1:0-8805 GCA_034190285.1 Thermodesulfobacteriota bacterium
GATCAGGCTTCTGGCCTTGCCCAGTCCAAGGCGAATTCTGGAGGCAGTCACACACTCTTGAATTTCATCTACCATATTAGAAATGGACTCTTCATCTCCTTGCCGACAGTCTTCTACCAAGCCATCTATTTTCCCCCCCACTTCCGCATCAAAATAACCATATGCGTTCTCAGCAGAAAGTACCGGCTCCAATTCCGTAATATCTTGTCTGAGCGCATTTATGTTTTTCAATAAAGCTTCAGAGAGACCCCGCTTTCCAGCCACTCTGTAAATATCCTCTAAATCGTCAATATAGGCCAATATCTTATACCCTTCATCTATGACCTCCATGAAAGTGATCCTCCTGTGTCAAGTTTATGCGCCCCTTTCTCCCCGCCTGGTCTCCATGTATTTGAGGTAGTACTCCGTACCCGGCCTTCTTTTTTCTTCTTCCTTAAGTCTAAATTGGTAGTCCTCGTTCCTGACTTCCTTTATGGTTATCAACCACACGCAGGCAGGGCTTATGCCGGGCATCTCCTTCCTCAATCCGGCAAGATACTTATCCCAGACAGGACCTGATGTCACATGTTTATATGGTTCACCCTTGATCTGATAAGCGGCCTTAGTTACCGGGTTAAAGATACTCACTGCGATTGTTCTCTTAAACCAGATACTGCTAACCATGTTTCTTTGAGTCCGACATGTCTCAAGCAATTCAATATAGGCAATGGTTTCATCATCAATTACATTGAGAGAGCCTTTGAAAACCGTATGGGGAATACCATCTTCGTCCACAGTCGTCAATACCTTCATTGTTTCTGAGTGCTCAAATGCTTCCGCTATTTCTTTCGGTAATGTAGCCATTTGCCATACTCCTTTGCAGGTTCTCAAAAGATTCGGGAAGATGAAAGGGCCATGAAGATCCGGTCGTGCTAAAGAAGCCTGTCTGTATCATAGCCGATCCCATGAGGGCAGCACCTGAAGTCAGTCGCGCCATAAGGAAAGGCATGGCCCTTTTCCTTATTATAATTCTTAAGCACATTGTGCCTGGCTATGTTCAGCCTCATATAGTATTCGAGAGGAGCCCAGTTCGCACCTATCTTGTGGAAGTATGACCCTGGTGCACAGTACCAGATGTAGTCTATTGGTTTTACGCCATTATCCACAAAAAACTTGATGCCTTCCAGGTCGGCGGCGACCGCTTCATCGATCTCAGGATAGCCGTATGGTTCCGGGGCCATCATTGTGCCGGTAACCAGTGAACTCTCCACATTCCCCTCTCCGAACACCTCCACTGCATCGAGCGTCCTCTTTATCCATTCGTCTCTCCCCAGGTTCTTGGCCTTTCCAGGGCACTGGAGTGGAAACTTCTCCGCGTCCCATACTTCGATGTTGGGCTGGTAGCGGGCCACTCCGGCCTCATCTCTAAGCTTAATCATCTCATCTTTTTTAAAAGGACTCAAAACCAGAAGTAGAGGCATATGTTCAATCCCCAGGCTCTCTTTAAAGGCCTTTTGAAACGCCTTACAGCAATCGAAGTAGAAATCAAACTCCGATTCATACATCCTTCGGGGATCAGAACCGCCCGTGATACAGAAATGACGCCATCTCCCCTCCTCTTTGAGGATTTCCGTCATGGTCTCATAAAGGTCTTCAGGCGAATTACGGGTGCTGAATTGCCTCCCCATGACCTTCAACTGGAATTTGACATAATAATTCATATCACAAAACCTGCATTGATCTCCTGTGTTCCAGTAATGGCAGTGACGATAAGGGACAAACAGGATGGAATCAGAAGGCTTACACACACCAACAAACCTCATGGATATGCCGGATGAAGTTTTCTTATCATAATAGGGCGGCCTTGGTTCAGTGTTGAGTTCTTCAAGCAACTCGCCGTTAAGTGTAAGCCAGAATTTGCCGTCAACAAAATCAACGGTATAAATGTCGTTTTCAGGATTTCCTAAGCGAATCATCCAGTTGGTTCCATCATTAAAGGCAAAGGCGGAGGGAATATCAAATGCCTTCTTGGACTCCTGGGTCATATGAAAAAGGAACAGTATTCTCCCGGTGTGTTCGTACCGCTCGGCGTTGCTGATCTCTTCAAAGGCCCTTTCGGTAAAATCGACTCCCACTCTCTGGAGATCTGCCTTGAGCACCACAGTCCGAGGGATTTCAGGATACTTATCAAATATTTGTTCCATCTCCTCCTTTCTTCTCATGCCCCGCCAGTAGTCCGCCTTTTCCGCCGGTCTGTTCACGCCGAAATCACTCAATAACCTCAACCTTGATTTGTCCATGGCCCCCCCCCTCATATACATGAATTGTCGTAACACTTCAGCCCTTTGAAGAAAATTTTAGCTGAATATGGACGCGTGGGGTCTCTCGGGTTGGCCATGAAATATAGAGCAAGACGGCCCTATGAGAAAGGCTCCCCAATGGCTTTTGCATATTCAGGCGGGTCCGAACCCCTGTTTATTACCCGAGGGGCGTGCCACGAGCTATGAAAAATTTGAGATGCGGCTTTGCCAAAAGAGACCCCTACGGGTCAAAGCATCCTATTTTCAAAAAGCTGAATTCTTCGGAAACTACTTGAAGCCATATTCTTTCCAGTTGCTCATTATCTTCTCTTGCGTCCTTTCCGGGTACAGGGTCTTAAACGACGATTTTCGAGGCACATCCCACACAGGCCAAGTAACAGGCCACGTGGCGTCATATAATATGCAGGGCAGGTCCAAGTTGAGTTTCTCTTCCGGACTGCCCCAGGTGCTTACTGGGTTTCCTCTTCCACGTCTCACGTGAATGCCCCTCTCGGGATGCACCCTGGTTGACCAGGCGTGGATTACTTCAGCAGGATTAAAGACATCCACATCATCATTGACAACCAGCACATTGAACGCAACCATACCCCAGGAGGCCTCCATAACACTTGCTATTATGTGGGGCAACCCGTGGGCAGGGGTCTTGGTTGATACTACCACAAGCGTGGTGCCGGACTCCGGCATGAGATTTACGTCTACCACGGGAACTCCGCATCGTTTTAGCTCGGCCTTCAACTCAGCCGCTACCGAAACAGCCATACACACACCACATTCATCCACAGGAAGACCCGGGTTCATCAGACCCACTATAGGATCGTTTCGATGCGTTATGGCCTTAACCATATAGACCAGGCGGTCGTCCCTGGGAGAAGCCACATAGCCTTGATATTCTCCAAATGGACCTTCCGGCAACCTTATGCCGGGAGGCATTATACCTTCGAGGACAATTTCCGAGCAGGCAGGCACCACCAGGTCGTTGGTCTCGCACTTGACAACACTAAGAGGTTGCCCCCGAAGCCCGCCTATAACATCTACTTCCGCCACCCCTGCAGGAACCTTGCATGCGCCAATAAACAAGGTTAAGGGGTCGGGATTAATGGCTATTGCAAATGGCATGGGCTCATTTCTGGCTTCATATTTCCGGTAGATCGCCAGGCCATGCTGACCGGGAGTGATGATCCCTGTCAAGGTCCTTCGATCATTGATCATGGCCCTGTATGTGCCCCAGTTCACCCAATCAGAGTCAGGGTCCTTTGTGACCACTACCGTCCAGGTGCAAAGATACCTCCCACCGTCTCCTTCATGGATCATGGGCGCGGGAAATCTGTATAGGTCGACCTCCTCACCCACCATCTTGTTCTCCTTGCAGGGTCCGCTACTAACCAGGTTCGGTTTCGTCCGATAGGACACTTTCTCCAGATACAAATCCTGAAGATCACGATAATTCGCACTATCAGGGTCCTTATGACCAAGCATCATGGCGATACGTTTCACGCCCCCATGGGTCATTGTAGAGATCCGAAATCCTTCGGGATAGCCTTTCACATTTTCAAATAAGACGGCCGGCTGACCACCGTTTCTGACACTTCTGCCCAAGGTTGTTTCACTCAGTATGCGCGATATGGCACCAGCCTCCAAATCCCAGTTAATTTCATCCTTTATACGAGTCAGCTCTCCTTCCTGCTCCAGATCGTCAACGAATTCTCTCATATCGTTATGCGGATAACTCATCTGTATTCCTCCCTTCAAAAAAACGTGGAATAGTGTCTGCAAGAAAACAATAATCTCTCGTCAAGGCCTTCGGCTATCCCCACTCCTGGTAGACCCCCACATAGTCGGGAATACTGCCAAGGTCTTCATGAATCTTGATCGTCCAAGGATCAGAGAGCTTCAAGCCCATGGGTCGCCTTACCCATAGTCTATGTGCTCCGGTCAGGTTTATGCCAGGCCGCTTTAGTTCCGCCTTGACAACTCTCATTTCATAATTCTCCATGTTCCGAACCTTAACGATCTGACCCTCCCCTTCAATGAGGTCACTCAGATCATTGGACACAAAGATCTCATACTCTGTCATTGCTTTTCCCTCCTTTTTCGTGCTTCGGATCTCGGGTTTACAATATTCAAAATACACCTGAAACGGAATAACCTTTTCAATTTTCACCGCAGAGGCGCGGAGAACGCAAAGAAATTTTTGTTTTTCGCTGAGAGGGCGAAAAACAAAAAGAGCTATTCTCCAGAAAGAATATTGTCCTCTACGCCCTTTGCGTCTTAGCGGTAGAATCCCTATCCATCTTATTCGAAGGCCCCTGTTTATTGAGAGGATGCCAGCAATTCAACCATCTCCGGATCTCCCTTTTCCCCATTCAACATTCGATGTTGGATGTTCGATGTTCATCTTTTTCCCTCCTCCCGGGCTAAAACGATTTAGCGCTTGGGGCCCTTCGATCCAATCCTCAATCCCACTCATCCCACACCCATACATCGCCATTAGAAACATAGATCCACGGATAGACCTCATCTGATGTCCAGAACAGGCCATTATCCCTTGAATAGAACCAGATATCGTTTGTGACCTCGCCATAGGCGTACGCCAGTCCGTGTTCATGGTGGTAAATCCAGGGTGAGGTCTCATGCACCCGGAAGTAGCCGAACCAATCAAGATATTTCCAGCCGCCACCGAGGTCAGTGGCGTCTGACCACTGACTGCCGATGACGACCTCCGTTGCATACCAGCTCACATTTCCATCTGCGTCATAGGCAGCAACCGTCAAATAGTATAGTCCATCCGACACAAGACCAGTGCGCTGATAGCTTGTGACATCTCCGGCGTCAAGGCCCGAATCTCCTTCATTTGCGCCTGTCCCTTCATACGGATAGCCTGAGTCGGTATCGTAGTAGACCATATAGCCTGAAATATCAGACTCCGGGTTTGCCTGCCAGTCGAGCTGAATTCCATCTCCCGTGGAAGTCACAGTCAGACCGGTGGGCGGAGAAAGGGGACCGGAGCTGTCAAAAGAGGTAAGAAAGGGCGAGTATATCACAACCCCCTTGTCCTGATCATCAAACCAATCATATATCAACTCACCGATCACTCAGGAATCCGTCGTTCCCCAGTAGCAGTCTGTGACGTCGAGGCTATCAGCCCCCTGGGCATTGCCGCAATAAAGCGCATAGCCGGAATTGTCGTAGATGTTATTGTAATGAAACTCAGGATTTCCCTCAACATAAATCCCGCTTGTGCCCCCAGATCCAATGGCCCTGTTCCCGATCACCAGATTGGAATTGAACTCGGTTGGATTTTCAAGATAAGCGCCATTGCCATGATAGGAGGCATCGATCGTGTTGTTTGCTATGGTGTTGTTGTCGGTGATGGAGGAGGAGTCGGAGGCTTTAGCGTATATCCCACCGCCGGAGTCATTACTTGTATTGCCGGTTACGGTGTTATTGGTAATGGTGGCGGAGGAGGAGGTGTCAGAGTATATCCCACCGCCGACGTCACAGCCTGTGTTGTCGGTTATGGTGTTATACGAAATAGTAAAATCCCCGTCACCATCCGCATATATTCCTCCGGCATTGTCGCTGACTTGATTGTGACTTATGATTGTTTTTTTATTGCTCGATACAGAGATTTCCCTTCCTTCTGATAAGGTTATAGTATTATGCGTGATCTTTGAGGCGCCATTGTTATATACCCTTATTCCATTGTCGCCGCTGTTCTTTATGTCGCAGTGGCTAATAAACGGGGATGATTCGTCAACCCTGATTGCCCCATTGTCATCCGGATTTGCATAGCCTCCGTTTTCAAAGAGGCAGTATTGCAATATTGACCCTTGTGTATAATCCCCATTGACATCATATGTGGCGTCTACGCTGGTATCGCTAAAGAAGATATAGCCCCAACTCGTACCGGTAAAGGTGATCTGATCACTCTCTGTCCCGCGGGCGATCAGTTCACCATCGATCTGAATTGATCTGTTCTGGACAAAATTTACCTCCACTCCTGGCTCGATGGTCAGAGTAACTCCCTCCATTACCAGGACGTTATCCTCAACCACATACGGACTGCCAGCAAGTGTCAATGTAAGATCCGATGTTATAAGTCCGGATGGAAAAAAGTCGGCAAACGCCTGCGGACAAAAGGCCAGGCAAATAAGAATAATTATCAATGTTCTTTTAAGACATCTTTCTTTCATCCTCACCCCCTTCTGCTGCCCCAGACGGCAAAGAAAAGAGAAGAATTATCCCATTTGAGCTACAGTACAAAGCAAGTAATAATAACTTCTCTCGCCTTTCTTCTTATTGAACCCGACCGCCGTATCTCCCTGTAGACCGACGGTATCCTGCACCGACATTGCGCTGCTACAAGGGTACCATCTATCGGAACAGGGCTGGCTTGCCCCACGGCTCGATACAAGTGTTTCTCGTGCGGCTAAAGGTTCTGTCTCGTAGGTATAGCTCTATTCAATTAGCTCGCCTTGCCCTTTCTAGTACATTATAAAAGACTATTCCCGCATGATTAGCCAGCCTCTTTTTAATCACCGCAGTGAGTTGATCAGCCATAGGTTGAGCCTTTCAGCTACGGCCTAATATAAGACTAACTGGGGTCAGGTTGGTCGACATTAATTGTCAGGGAGAAAAACTAAACTCTTTTAAGAAATTGATTTGCGGCGTTGTTGGTTACTAATGCGATTATATAACAGTTTGCATTTCACTATGAATCGGCTGAAAATCCTCAATGGGTCTGTAACAATTTACTGCAGACTACTAAATGCTCCCCTTGGTAAGCATTTTCTTCTCATTCAAGATTTCTTACACCTTATTCATCTTCGGAGGAAGGAAGACCAAGAAGTTTTCTAGCTGCGATTTCGATACCATTGATATCTGAATCGTTCTTAATTATATCATATACAAGAGCTAACCGCTCAAACGGAAGGCCTGAATCATCGGCCAGCGCTCGAAGTCTATCCTCGGTCTTACCAACGTTTTTCAAATCATAGATAGTCCTCATTGAAGCACGTCTGAGGTTCAAGATATCCGACCTGAAGTACAAGTAAAGCCTCGCTTGACCAATCCAGTCAATTATTTGCCTGGGATTGAATGGAGTACGTAATAACAGCTCAACAAGATTGGCTTTGGCCAAATTTTGGGCGTTATCAATTCCTTCCTCAAACAATCGCACCCTCTGAAAAATATCTACGCCCTCGATCATGCTTAGTGGGAGAGGATCAGCCTTGCTTTCATTGTCTCTTGGTGAGAACCGTACGCGCTCCTGCAAGTATTGAAGTGCGCGTTGTGGAAACATACCGGCGAGAAATGCCAAAACTGGTAAACCAGCGGCAATAAAATGCTCCCTGCCTAATGGCATAAAACTATAGAAGAGCATGAGGGCAACAGAGATAGAAAATAATATTCTGATTCCGACACTATAGTATGCACTGGGCGGAAGGTCAATAATTGATAGTCGACGAAAGAGATTCTGTATAGACCATATATAGGCCCCTAGAAAGGACACTGCTATTATAAATAGACACCGCACTCTATAATGATCGCTTGGGTCAGTTAGACTCGAAAATTGCGGACCATCCAATACTAAACTCACCTGTCTGATGTTTGCAAGCTCAGGTCCAAAAACAAGCACAATTCCGCCCAAAAACGTTATCAAGGTTGCAAACCCTACCGGAAGGACATAATCGGAAGCTGAAAACTCATTCTTCACTGTCGGAGCATATGCCGGACCGTCTAAGTCATCGTATCCTAATGCTTTCAGGAGCTTGCCATATTCTTCCTCCTTACGTCGCAAACGGTATTTATAGAAAGAGACAGCTGTCAGAGGAACAAAGGAGGCGATTGCCAATATACACATGACTCTTAATATGAACAAATTGGCGTCCATTTTTCTTCCGCATCCAGGCCATTCAGTTTCGACCTACGTGATATATGTGTTCTGGGTAGCGAGGGGGCAACACGACGCACCTCCCACACCATCCTGGCTTATCTGGAATCACGTACCACGACGGTTCGGTCGTCTCTGAAAGCGCTCCTTCATCTATTAGGGTCGAAGTCCCCTATACGTAAATTCTATTAATGTTTTGAATACATTAGAAGAATATTGGGCGACTTCTCAAAAAGTCCGGGTATATCCTCCTATCCAAGGGCCATGTGGGTCTCTTTTTTCTCCCCGGACTTTTTGAAAACTTACAATATTGGCCTAAGACAAGGGCGGAACCCCTGGGGACCATCAGGAGGGAGCCCGAACGCAAAGCTATTAGTCCTGATTCCCTCTTGGCCCTTCTCACTTCAGTCAATCGGAGGGTTTGAACCGTTTATCGTCTGCAAAATCTATAATCAATAATCGTGTGTTCCGACTTTGACTGGAATCTTATAGATATCCTCCATTTTCGCCTTAATACCGTCAAGATTCATGGGGCAGTTCATCACGGCATTGGCTTTCTGTACACAAGTGCCGAAATAGATTTCATCAACTCTTGTCCCCAGGTCGTCTAAG
>JAXHTA010000143.1:0-8785 GCA_034190285.1 Thermodesulfobacteriota bacterium
TTAAAATGCGATTTCTGTGGCGACCCTCCCGATCCGTCATGTGTCAAGTGGTGTGAAGGCGGGGCCTTGACTCTTGTTGAAGTTCAATAATGGCAGCGTTTTCTCAGGCTCATGGCCGTGCGGGCCTTGCGATGAAGATTCCCGGTCCGTGCACCGTTTGAGCGGCAGGACCGGTTGATTGGTGAAATCCAAACGGCATTACCACCTTTTTTTAGAAGTGGTCTAAAGGGAGGGGAAAGATGAGGCTAAAAGAGAGAGTTGCGATAGTCACAGGCGGAGGTCAGGGGATCGGCAGGGCTTATGCCCATGGGTATTGTAGAGAGGGGGCCGCCGTAGCCATTGCCGATATAAACCTTGACAAGGCACAGGTAGTGGAAAAGGAATTAACTGACATGGGAGGACAGGCCCTGGCCATAAAGGTGGACGTCTCCAGTGAAAAAGACGCCATGATGATGGCTGAAAAGACGGTGGAAAAATTCGGGAAGATAGACATCCTGATGAATAATGCCGCCATCTATTATGGGGTCCCAATGAGACCCTTTGAAATGATCCCTGTTGAAGAATGGGATCGTGAATTCGAGGTCAATGTTAAGGGCGTCTGGCTGTGTATAAAGGCGGTTGTGCCCCATATGAAGAAACAGGGCAAGGGCAAGATTATTAATGTTTCCTCCGGTACTATTCTCATGGGTATCCCCATGCTGCTTCACTATGTCGCCACAAAGGGAGCGGTCATGGCTTTGACCAGGGCGATATCCAGGGAGCTTGGCCAGTTCAATATCAACGTAAACACCATAGCCCCCGGCTTTACTATGAGCGAGGCAAGCAAGGATATGCCGGGTAAGCCGCCCGGGATGGATGAGATGCTCGCACAGCAGACTGCCCTGGGAAGGAATGAGGCCCCTGAAGACCTGGTCGGGGCCGCGGTCTTTCTTGCCTCGGACGATTCTGATTTTATCACGGGTCAGATGATTAACGTAGATGGCGGATGCGCCATGCATTAACCTAAGATTGATATTTAGTGTCTGAACGAAAAATAGGATTTTTCGTTCAGCTCAAGGAGGACGAAAATTCTAACCGCAGGAATACATTGAGTATTTCGAGGACCAAGACTTGAGTCTGACGCAGATATGGGCGAAAAAGACAGTCTTCGTTCAGGCACTACTTATTAACCAAATCCCCACTCACGACGGCCTCCGGCTTGTGGAGAAAAGACCGGGGGGAGGGGAAGATCCAAAGCAACGGTGAATTTATCATTAAATAGCAACCTGTCAACAGTAACATTTCAATAAGCCGTGGGAATAGTTCCTGGATTCTTATCCCTGCTATTCATTATGTTGAGTTCTACTCGCAAACAATGAAATGAGCCCAGTGCCAGTCCTTCCTCGAAACAAGGGATCCAGGAAAGCAACCTAAGACAACGCCCTCGGCGGTTCATCTTTTAAGATATCATACAAATCAACTAGCTCACGACCAATTAACATTTTTTTTGAGGCTTATTTGCAGGTCATTTGTCACGAAACCGTTTCGTTCAGACACGAGATTTTGCTGCGACCAGACGGAGGACTTTTGTGTGATGACGCGGCGGCTTGAGCCGGGCACGGTGAAGAAAGACTATGGGGAAGGTACTCATGTCAATTCACAACGCGGAATTGGGTTCTAACCACTTGCCCCTGACCTCAGGAGACAATGATTCTAGATGGAGAGGAGGTACAAGATGAAGAGGAGACTTTTTTTTCTATCGGTATTTTTCTCATTTCTACCTGCGTTGGCGTTGGGATTTCAGGATTGCTTTAACCGCGAATACCCGAGGGAAGATCAGGATTTCCTGAAGGATAAGGACAAACTTGAGGCCCTGGAGGCCTTCGAAAAAGAGCTGGAAAACAACAAAGATGGGAGACTGCTCAACAAGAGGTGGCCCACGGTCAATCTGAAGCTCACGCCTGAGGAGGAGAAAAGTCGCTTTGGGACAACAGGACTCGAACAGGCCCAGAAATCCTATATGTTTTTTCATTTTGAGGGAGAATTAGGGACGAGGTGCGCCCTTGGCATGATGAGGATCGTGCGCAAAATGGGGGAAAGAAAGCTGGCCTGTTACAGGGTGGAATCAAACCCTTTGGTGGCAAAGGAATATCTAGACCCAGCCTATCCCCAAGAAAAAAAGGAAGGAATGGACTGGAAGTTGATGATGCACTGGATTCATCCTCCGGATATAAAGGGGATGAGCGTCCTTATGTTTAGTTATAACAATAAGAACAGAGATCAGGACGTCTGGGTCTGGTTCCCTTCACTAAGGAAGACCAGGCGGCTCACACCCTCAAATGGTGACGACTCACTTGCAGGGACCTATAAGACCTATGCCGAGGTCTTTCTGAGAAGGGTAACCGATGAAAAGCACCAGATCATAGGGGAGACGGTGATGAAGAGGGCCTTTCTCCCCATAGATTTTATGGAACAGCTCCACCTAGTCAATGAACTCGGCCCCCTCACAAAAAAACACAATATCTTTATGAAGGCCATTGCCCAGCCTAGAGATTGCTGGATAATCAGGTCCACTTCCGTAAAGGGGGGATATTGTGATTATTATCACACTCGAATATGGACTATCGACAAGGAATGGGGCTACGGACCGATTCTTGAGGAGATGTATGACAAACGGCAGGGGAGAATGATGTCAAGCCACCTCTGGTTCTGGAGGAGGTCCTCGTCTTACGACGGCAGACTCATCCCAGGCTGGTATAACTTCGCTGAGGACCTGGACTTTGAAGAGCATGGCACCAGTTACTGGCTGGGTGTGATAAACCACGGATACCCCAGCCTAGAAGAATGGTTCACCCTGCGGGAGTTAAAAAAGAGCATCACCACGGAGTATATTCCCTCCATGGCGTCTCTTCCTCCAAAGAAATTAGTGCCCTTGGAAGCCCTATTTCCGACCAAGGAACTCCAGGAGGCGAACCGCAGGTTTTTTCCGCAAAGGATTACGGCCTTTCCAGGTCCGGACCCTACAATACCTGTGGGTCTGGAAAAACTGCGGAAATGGGAATAAGGGTGTTAGGCGGGGGTGTCCCATGACAGACAGGGCATATGATTTAGTATACGTAGGAGCTGGAAACAAGAACTTGATAAATGCAATGTATACTACAAAATATGGTGGCCTGAAGGTCGGTATGTTTGAGGCCAGACAGGAAGCAGGTGGCGGCTGGTATTCTGATGAGAGTCCTGCTCCCGGGTTTAACGCCAACCATTGCTCCCATGTCCATACATACCTTCCTCACCACGGCCCGATCTGGTTGGATTTCCCTGAGTGGGAGGAGTACGGGGTGCGTTTTGCCAAGCCCAAGGTTGGGCCGTGCACGGCATTCAGAGAGGACGATACCTGGTGCGGAGCTTACTCGTTCTGGGTGGATGATTATAGGGACAAGACCTACAACTTGATGAAACGGTTTTCAGAGAAGGATGCTGCGACCTATCTCTATTACGAGGAGAAGTGGAGGAAATATTATAATCCTGCATTTCTCGAATGGGCCTTTAACCCACCCGACCCTTTCGGTAAGCCCAGTCCGCTGGAAAGACTTTTCATGATCCCCGAGAGCGGTGTCAAGCCACAATGGACGGTGATGAGTGCCGTGCAATTGATGAAAGACCTCTTTGAGAGCCCAGAGGTTCAATCCTTCGGGATAAGGTTGTCACAGTCCGCAGGGGTTAACGTTACGGCCTATGGCTCGGCCCTGTCCGCCCTCATCCTGATGATTTGTCTTGACACCATGGTAATAAAGGGTGGGACACACCAGTGCGCCCACGCCTCCCAGAGGGTCATTTATGAGAACGGTGGGGAGATATTCCACGGCTCCCCCGTAAAGAAGATCATCATAGAGGCAGGAAAGGCCAAGGGCATCCTCCTTGAGGACGGAACTGAGGTAAAGGCGAAGTTAGGGGTCGTGTGCGGGGCGAATCCCATAGACCTTGTCTGGAATCTGACCGGGTTAGAGCACTGGCCAGATGATATTCCCAGAAAGGTCAACAACATTGAGAGGGATTTCATTGCTATCTCCTGGTACACCTGGGCCCTCAGGGAACAGCCGGTCTACAGGGCCGAAGGCTTCAGTCCGGACGTAAAAGAGTCCTGCTGGCTGACCCTTTCGCGAAAGGGCCTCGATGTGATGGTGAAGGAGGTCCACAAGCGGCTTGCGGGTGAATGGCCCGACCCTGATGACTTCAACCTGTGCATAGGTAACGCGTCTCATTTTGCCCATGACTATGTCGCTCCTCCTGGTGATTTTGCCACAGTGATAACCGAACAATTCATCCAGCCTGCCACAATGTATCCGGATCAAGAATGGAAGGAAATAGAGAAGAGACATGCCGATGAGATCATTGGTTTCTGGGGGAGATACTGTCCTAATGTCCATTGGGACAATATAGTAGGCCATGTACCCATAACCCCCTACTATACCGCAAGACATGCCGACAATTTCGGGCCTCAGGGTAACTGGTGCGTTATCGATATGGATGGACCCCAGATCGGCAGGTTCAGGCCCATACCTGAACTCGCTGATCCGAGAGATCTTCCAATCAGAGACCTGTACCCCTGTTCCTCGGCGTGGCACCCTTACGGCGGAGCCGGGTCAGGGCAGGGGTACTGGGTCTACAAGCTGATTGCTGAGAGGCACGGCCTACGGTCGCCGCCCGACAAGGACTGGACGGGGATGGTTCAGAAGACTGTTCGGGATGGTAAATTATAATGATAAAGAAGCACAGCCCCGTCACATGTCTTTGTGAACCTTGACCGAAGAAAGGAGGTGAAGCCACTAGCTTAATTAGAGTGTGTGATCAGAGTAGGTGCAGAATAACACAGGCTGACCTGAAGAAGTAGAGTTCTCTTTTGGAGATGGAGAATTTCTCTCTTTGCTGAACGAGAGATAAATCGTTTAAGGGCCCCGTACAACTAACGACCGTTATGTTAAGGAGGCGTGTCATGAAGGTAAAACTTTCTTGTCTGTTTCTTTTCATATTCTTGCCGTTTTTCTCAACACCGGTTTTTGGATTTGAAGATTGCTTCAATTACAAATACATCCGCAATGATATGATAGAACACAATAATGGATGGGAAATATTAAATGCCTTTAGAAACGAGGAGGCCAATCTCATTATAGAAAAGAGATGGCCTACGGTGAATCTGAAGCTTACCCCGGCGGAGGAGAAGACGCGTTTTGGCACAACGGGTCTTGAAGTGGCCCAGAGGGCATATCTGGCCCAGCGTTTTGACGGGACGGACGTCAGGATGAGTGTCGCCTTGACGGTGGAACGCGCAAAGGGAGTAAGGAACATAAAGGGATGGAGAGTGGAAAAAAACCCCCCTATGCCTGAAGAATACCTGGATCCGACATATCCTGAAAAGAAAAAGGAGGGGCTCGACTGGAGTCTAATGGTACACTGGACTTACCCTCCAGATATAAGGGGGTCCGGTATACTCGTTTGGAGTTACAACAACAAGGATAGGGACCAGGATACCTGGATCTGGTTTCCCTCCTTGAGAAAGGTGAGGAGGCTCACGCCGGCAAACGGTGATGATTACTTGGCGGGCAGCTACAAGAGTTTTTCTAATTGTATGCTAAGGAGGATCTCCGATGAAGTACACCAAATCATAGGGGAGACAAAGAGCAATTCCTTCTACTGCCTGACCAATTATGACTACATTGCCATGCAACACAAGTATGCTCCCCATTCTCCTGAATTTGACCGTTTCATGAGGAAAGTTACACAACCAAGGGAGTGTTGGGTTGTAAGGTCTACATCGGTGAAAGGTGGATACTGTGACTACTACCATACTCGTATTTGGCTGGGAGACAAGGAATGGGGGTACGGACCTTATGTCGAGGAATATTACACCAAAAAAGGAAAGGCCATGAGTACCCACAAATGGCCCTACATGCGACAGACAGGTTATGACGGGAAGGTGGGAGCAACATGGACCGCCTATGCCAATGACCTAAACTTTGAGGAATGGGGCTTCAGCCTGTGGAACGGCCCTGAGTGGGGCAGTGGTTATGATAACCCGGATGATTGGTTCACCCTCAGGGAGCTTATGAGAAGTGTTCCAACCGATTATATACCCTATATGCCAGTCCTTCCCCCCAAAAAATTGCTCCCGATAGAGGACGTACTTCCTACCACGGATCTTCAGGGGGTCTATAACAAAAAGTTCCAGACAAGGCCCACGGAGTATCCCGGGGAGGTAAGGTTCTAAGACACCCGGCAGAGAGGCTCAGAAGGCTATTCAGGATCGAAAACCTTAGGAAAGGAGGGCAACCATGAAAAGGATTCTTGGTTCTTTCGTGCTTTTTTTTCTATGTGTTTTGGTCTTTGCAGAGGATTGCTTTTGCCTTGAGGATTGCTTTAATTACCGATGTACGCGTCAAGACCAGCATTTTTTCAAAGAGGTATATGGATGGGACGTGATAAAGGCCTTTGAGGAGAAGGGAAAAGACAATTTCAATATAGAAAAAAGGTGGCCCACGGCGAATCTGATATATACCCCCGAGGAAGAGAGGGCCCGTTTTGGTACTACGGGTCTTGAGCTTGCCCAAAGATACAATCCGGTCTGGTATCACGATGGGAAAAACATGAGGATGTTTTGTTACTGGAGGATAGTCCATCGGGGCGGGGAAAGGAAACTCATTGCCTGGCGGGCAGAGATTAACCCTCCTATGCCCAAGGAATACCTCGATCCGAGTTATCCTGAGGAGAAAAAGACGGGGTTAGACAGACAGATGATTCTACACTGGGTGCACCCCAGCGATATAAGGGGCACAAGCATCCTGATTAACAGTTACAACAACAAAAAGAAGGATAATGATACCTGGCTATGGTTTCCTTCCTTGAGGAAGGTAAGGAGACTCACGCCCGCAAACGGCGGCGATGCGTTGGCCGGTTCGGACTTTACCTTCGCGGAGGTCCTCCTTTTGAGGGTGCCGGACGAAACGTATCAAGTCATCGGGGAGACCAGGTACACAGGGCTTGTCCCTGTTGATTTCTACGAAGGTCTGTATCTCATCGAAAAACACGGCCCCGGAAGAGAACGTGTAGCCTTTTACAAGAAGATTTCCCAGCCCAGGGATTGCTGGGTGATTAGGACGAAATCCGTGAGTGGTGGATATGGTGACTGGTACAGTAGCAGGATCCTGGTCTTGGACAAAGAGTGGTACTCGCTATATGGCTGGGAGATATATGATGCTGAGGGAACGATGATGAAGAGTGATTGGTCCATGACCAAGAGGGTCTCCGATTATAACGGCAATCCCATGAACTCATATGTTAATGCGACATCTGAGGTGCTCAATTTCATGGATCGGGGGTTCACCTACACCTTTGGAGATCAGACAAACTTCGGGGTCCCTGTTGACCAAAGCTGGTTTACGCTGAGGGAGTTGAAAAAGAGCATCCCGACGGTCCTGATACCGTATATGGCTGTTCTGCCCCCTAAGAGGCTTGCACCTTTAGACGAGCTTTACCCTCCTGAGATCCTCAAGGCGAGAAAGGCGTATTTTCCCGAGAGAATAACAAGTATCCCCAATCCCACCTCCTGCAAGGGGGTGGATAAGTTCGAATAATATAAGGTAAGGAGGAAGAGATGTTCGAGAATCTGCGCGATTATCTGAGTGCTTTGAGTAAGCAGGGTGAGCTGCACGAGGTAGAGGTTGAAGTGGACCCTCACCTTGAACTGGGAGCAGTCTGCCGCCTCAACCTGGACGAGGCGGGACCGGCCCTCCTGTTCCAAAAGGTTAAGGATTACCCGTTTCCGGTCCTGGCAAACATGATGGGAACCATGCGGCGCGCAGCCATCTCCCTGGAAACGTCCGAACGCGACCTGTTGAGGACCTATATAGAAAAGACCTCCCGGGGCCTTATCGAACCGGTCCTGGTCTCGGACGGCCCGTGCAAAGAGGTCAGGATCGGGCCGGAGGAACTTGACTTGAGGAAAATCGCCCCCCAGATATGGTCTAATCCGGACGACGGCGGGGTATACATCAACTACGGAGTCACTGTGAGCAAAGATCCGGACACCGGGATTCAGAACGTCGGGATATACCGGTACCAGATGCGGGCCGGGAACCGCACCGGGGTCTACACCATGCAGCCCCAGCACATGGGTGTGATTTTCTCAAAGTATGAAGAACGGAACCAGCCAATGGAAATCGCCGTGGTCATCGGGGCCGATCCATCGCTCTACATCGCCTCCCAGGTCCGCTCCCTGGACCTGGACATAGATGAAATCGCCCTGGCCTCGGCCATGCGTGGCAAGGCCATCGAGCTGGTCAAGTGCGAGACCGTAGACCTTGACGTGCCGGCCCAGAGCGAGATGGTCTTGGAGGGCGTGGTTTTTCCCGGCATCCGGGAGCCCGAAGGGCCTTACGGGGAATATCCGGGATACTATGGCCCGGTCACGCAGTTCCCGGTCGTGGAGTTCCGCTGCGCCACCAGGAGGCGAGACCCCATTTATACTTATATGTACCTCGGGGGCCCGCCCACGGACGCCCACGTCCTAATGAGCCTGGGGATGGAGGCAGGTTTTTTTGACACATTAAAGGCAGAGGTTGCCCCCCGGGTGAAGGATGTCTATTGCCCTCCCGACGGATTCACCGCGATCGTGTCCATCAAAAAAGAATTCGAGGAACACGGCAAGCACGTTTTTTACCGGCTTCTGGACGACCGGAACATCAAGACCGTTGTGGTAGTTGACGATGATATCAATCCACGTGATTTGGACAGGGTGTCCTGGGCCATTGCG
>JAXHTA010000144.1:0-8748 GCA_034190285.1 Thermodesulfobacteriota bacterium
TCCTCCAAGGCCGAATTCTTTGAACTGAAAATCAATACCGCATTTTCTGGATATGGCCTCAAGCGCCTTAATGCCTTCCGCAACAACCTCAGGTCCTGTTCCATCTCCGGGGATCACAGCTATTTTGTACTTGTTCGACACGTTAGTTCCTCTCGTAATGAATATTAAACACTGCACTACCTGTTCTCGGGTCTCAATGCACGAACCGCGGATCCAGCCCGCCACATTTCGGAATCCTTTATCTCATCCAGCTCTTTTCTCAATTTTGCCATATAATCAGGTGCGCTATTGGCATCCAATACCCTTCTTGTTTCCTTGCCGGTTCTAACACGCTCATATAGCTCTTCAAAGACCGGGGCCACGGCATTCCTGAATTTCGGGGCCCAGTCCAGGGCACCTCTCTGCGCAGTGGTGCTGCAGTTGGAAAACATCCAGTCCATGCCGTTTTCACCTACCAGACGAATAAGACTCTGGGTGAGTTCTTCAACGGTCTCGTTAAATGCTTCGCTGGGTGAGTGTCCGTTTTTTCTTAAGATATTGTATTGCGCCTCCATGGTGCCTGCAAGACATCCCATGAGAACACCGCGTTCGCCTGTTAGATCGCTGTAGACTTCTTTTTCAAATGTCGTGGGGAAGAGATATCCTGAGCCGATTGCAATACCAAGCGCAAGGGTCCTATCTCTTGCCCTTCCTGTGAAGTCCTGATGAACTGCATAGCTGGAATTGATGCCGCTGCCGTCCAGAAAATTCCTGCGTACGTTCATTCCCGACCCCTTTGGCGCCACAAGAATTACATCCACGTTATCAGGGGGGATGACACCGGTTTGATCTTTATACACGATTGAAAACCCATGTGAGAAATAGAGTGCATCCCCCTCGTTTAGACACTTCTTTACGGTGGGCCATGTTGCAGCCTGACCGGCATCCGAAAGGAGTTCCTTAATGATTGTCCCTCTCTCTGCCGCCTCCTCAATGGGAAAGAGGGTCTTCCCGGGCACAAAGCCGTCGCCGACGGCTTTTTCCCAGTATGCATCCCCTTCAAGCTGTCCAACTATGACGGAAAAACCGTTGTCTCTCAGGTTTAAGGACTGCGCAGGCCCTTGCACGCCGTAGCCTAGCACGACTATTGTCTCGTCCTTCAGTACTTCTCTGGCCTTTTCAAGAGAGAACTCTTCCGAAGTAATGACCTCTTCTTCCACGCCTCCAAAATCGATCCTTGCCATTTTGGTCTCCTCTATTGTTTTTCTCGTTCGAGTGCTATTGCGCCAGAGGCTATTGCGCCTACCGGGCATTTACAGAAGCCGCTATCCGTTTTCTCGTTCGAGGGCTATTGCGCCTGTCCTTGCGATCTCCTTGATACCCATGGGTTTGAGGAGATTCAGGAAGGCGGCAATTTTATTTTCGTCGCCTGTCATCTCTACCGTATAAAACTCCGTGCCCACGTCCACCACTCTGCTTCTGAAGATATCGACCATTCGAAGAATTTCTGCGCGATTCTCAGGCCTGGCTCGAACCTTGATCAAGGTCATCTCGCGCTGCACAAACGGGCTGCTGGTATAATCAATAACCTTGATCACATTAATTAGTTTATTGAGCTGTTTTTTTATTTGTTCCAGTATCGCCATATCCCCCCGGGTCACGAGGGTGATCCGCGAAACAAGCGGGTCGGTCGTCTCCGCCACACATAGGCTCTCGATGTTAAACCCCCTTCCGCTGAAGAGACCTACAACTCGAGACAGCACCCCCGGCTGATTGTCCACCATCATAGAAAGGATACGCCTTTCTTCTTTTTTTTCGTTCATGGTTTCGCTCGCCTGCTATCGTTTTGCTTTCCCGAATATTTTGAGAACTTAATCTCAAACAAGTAACATGTCTGTAATCGGCGCCCCGGCCGGAACCATGGGATACACGGTTTCTTCTCGCTCGACGATAAACTCCATGATGACCGTTTTCGGAATTGAAAGCCCTTTTTTGAGGACAGATTCAACCTCTTCGGGATGGGTTGCCCTCAAACCTACAGCCCCATAAGCCTCGGCCAGTTTCACGAAGTCCGGAGCATGTTCCATACGTGTGCAGGCATAGCACCTGTCATAGAACAGCTCCTGCCATTGACGCACCATACCCAGATACTGATTATTCAATATAACCACCTTAACCGGTAAATCATACTGAACCGCGGTTGCCATCTCCTGAATATTCATCTGGATGCTTCCATCTCCCGCAATATCCACCACCATGTCGTCAGGACGAGCAATTTGCGCGCCGATGGCGGCTGGTAACCCAAACCCCATGCAGCCTAATCCCCCCGAGGTGATGAAGCGATTGGGCAAGTCAAAATGATAGTACTGGGCGGCCCACATCTGGTTTTGTCCCACTTCAGTGGTGATGATGGCATTCCCTTTCGTCAGTTCGTACAGTTTTTCAATGATATATTGCGGCTTGATCACTTCCTCTTGTTCATACGCCAGCGGTCTGGTACTCTTCCACTCCTCGATCTGATTCAACCACCGTTCTCGGTTTTTGCCGATGCCGGTTAGGTCTTCCTTATCCAGCAAGTCATTCAGCAGTTCAAGTGTTGCCTTGCAGTCGCCCACAACTGGAATGGAAACCGGCACATTTTTTCGAATCGACGTCGGGTCTATATCGACATGAACGATTTTGGCGTGGGGGGCAAATGCATCGGTCTTCCCGGTTACACGATCATCGAAACGGACTCCGACGGCTATGAGAAGATCACAGTCGCCGGATGACATGTTGGCACGGTAGGTGCCGTGCATACCAATCATACCTAACCAGAGGTTGGTTTTTGTTGGGAATACACCCAGCCCCATAAGGGTCGTTGCAACAGGTGCCTGAATTTTTTCGGCAAATCTCGTCAGCGCCTCAGAGGCCTTCGAAAGGACGACTCCTCCTCCCGCCAGGATAAGCGGCTTTGAGGCGCCCTTGATTAGTCGCACCACCCTATTGAGCTGCTTAGCATTCGGCCTGTAAGTCGGCTGGTAAGACTTCAGTTTGACCTCGTTTGGCGCCCTGTATTTCGCAGTAGCGCTCATCAAGTTCTTCGGCAGGTCCACCAGGACAGGACCGGGCCTGCCTGACTTGGCTATATAAAATGCCTCCTTTATAACTCGCGCGATATCCTCTATACGAGTGACCAGATAATTATGCTTTGTGCAGGGCCTTGTAATGCCTACGATATCAACTTCTTGAAAGGCATCATTTCCTATTAACTGAGTGGGTACCTGGCCGGTGAGTATAACGAGCGGGATTGAGTCCATGTAGGCCGAGGCAATCCCTGTCACGGTGTTTGTAGCGCCTGGGCCAGACGTTACCAGGCAAACGCCCACGCCGCCTGAGGCGCGGGCATATCCATCAGCGGCATGAACGGCGCCCTGTTCATGCCTCACCAGTATATGCCGGACATCCGTTTTGACCAGCTCATGATAAATATCCGTAACAGCACCACCAGGATAACCAAAGATCGTATCAACTCCTTCTTCCTTTAAGGCCCGAAGCAGCGATTGCGCACCTGTCAATTTCATAACGAACACCACCCCCTCATTTCAGGACCGCCCCTTCGCTGGCGGAAGAAACGCTACGAGCGTATCTGTTCATATAACCTTGTCCAATACGGGGGCTGGGCTGCCTCCATTCCTTGAGGCGCATTTGAATCTTTTCATCAGACAACTTCAAATTAATCTTTTTGTTGGGAATATCAATCGCAATCATGTCGCCATCCCTTATTATGGCAACAGGGCCGCCTTCCATAGCCTCCGGCGAAATATGCCCGATTGCGGCACCTCTAGTGCCACCGGAAAAACGGCCGTCAGTGATCAGTGCGACATGGGCATCGAGTCCCATTCCGGCTATGGCAGAAGTCGGGGTCAACATCTCTCGCATGCCCGGACCACCCTTGGGGCCCTCGTATCGGATGACCACAACGTCTCCCTTCTTGATTCTCGACTGCATGATCGCCTCTGTGGCCTCTTCCTCCGACTCAAAGGTCCTGGCCGGGCCTTCATGGCAAAGCATATCCGGTGAGACCGCCGATTGTTTTACCACGCAACCTTCGGGAGCGATATTGCCAAATAATATGGCAAGGCCCCCCTCATTCTGGTAGGGATCATTGACCCTTCTAATTACTTGCGGGTCCCGAATCACGGACCCTTCTAAATCTTCCTTCAGCTTCTTGCCAGTTACAGTCAAGCAGTTCTTGTTAATCAAATCTGCAGTGGAGAGTTCCCTCAATACAGCGCTTACCCCCCCGGCACGGTCAAGGTCCTCAAGATGGTGGCTGCCTGCCGGGCTGAGCGAACATAACTGCGGTGTACGTCGGCTGATTTCGTTGAGCATTTCCAGATCCAGAGAAATCCCCATCTCCCGCGCAATGGCCCAAAGATGTAAGACGGTATTGGTAGAACACCCCAAGGCCATATCCACTGCCAAGGCATTGGTAAATGCCTCCACGGTCATGATTTGAGCGGGTGTGATCTGGTGTTTCAGAAGGGACATGATCCTCATACCTGAAGCCTTGGCGATGCGGATCCGGGCCGCCATTACGGCAGGGATGGTTCCGTTGCCGGGTAAGGCCATCCCGATTGCCTCGGTCAGACAATTCATGGAATTGGCCGTAAACATGCCCGCACACGAACCGCAAGTGGGGCACGCAGCATCTTCCATATCCGACAGGGTCTCTTTGGACATATTCCCCGACAGGACGGCACCAACTGACTCAAAGACGGTTATCAGATCAATCTTCTGGCCTGGGACTCCGTTTGGATGGTCGCCTGCAAGCATAGGTCCTCCGCTCACGATTATGGACGGGATATCCAGCCTTGCTGCAGCCATCATCATTCCGGGCACGATCTTGTCACAATTCGGAACCAGGACAAGGGCGTCCAGGGCGTGGGCAATGGCCATAATCTCAACAGAATCAGCGATCACTTCACGGCTTGCCAGGGAGTACTTCATTCCCATGTGGTTCATTGCAATTCCGTCGCAGACCCCAATGGTACTAAACACCAGGGGTGTACCTCCGGCCATGTAGATACCGGCCTTCACCGCCTCGACCACACGGTCTAAGTGGATATGTCCCGGAATAATCTCATTTGCAGAGTTCGCGATGCCTACCAGCGGACGAGCCAATTCCTCGCCGGTGTATCCCATCGCCTTGAAAAGGGCGCGGTGCGGCGCCCGTTCAATCCCCTTTTTTATGTTGTCACTGATCACCTATTGTCACCTCTGCTTTCAAACTATAATGCCCCCTTCTCCCTGATATACTCGACCAGGCCGCCGGCACGGACGATTTCCTGCATAAAGGGTGGAATCGGCTTCGCAGAAAACTGCCGGTCCATACCCTCGCCCTTGATTTGCCCTGTCGCGAGGTCAACGGATATCATATCCCCGTCCGAAAAGAAATCAGGGGCATCTTCAGACTCCAGGATGGGGAGACCGATGTTAAAGGCATTTCTATAGAATATCCTGGCGAAACTCCTGGCAATGACCAAACTTATCCCCGCGGCCTTGATGGCCAGGGGGGCATGCTCTCTGGACGATCCACACCCGAAGTTGGTCTCGGCAAGGATAATATCCCCTGGGCTAACATGCTCAGCAAAGTCAGGTCTCACATCAACGAAACAGCTCCCGGCCAGCTCATCCTTGTCCGATACGTTGAGAAACCTTGCAGGAATTATCAGGTCCGTGTCAACGTGATCCCCGAATTTCCACACATTACCTTTAAACTTCATTATCTGAAATCACCTCCGGCATTCAAGATTGAAAATCTACAGCTCTTCCGGTGATCCGATCCTCCCCAATAGGGCAGAGGCCGCGGCTATGGCCGGATTTGCCAGATAGACCTCGCTTTTCGGATGGCCCATACGGCCAATAAAATTCCTGTTTGTCGTAGCGATCGCCTTTTCTCCTTCTGCCAAGATCCCCATGTGTCCTCCCAGGCAGGGACCGCAGCAAGGCGGTCCTATCACAGCGCCGGCGTCCAGCATGTCTTCGATGATGCCTTCTTTTAGGGCCTGTTTGTAAACATCAGGTGAGCCCGGGATTACGATAAGCCTCATTTCCTTGGCGACAGTTTGGCCTCTTAGTATCATGGCTGCGGCCCTGAGGTCTTCGATCCGGCCATTGGTGCAAGATCCGATAAATGCCTGATCAAGCCCGATATGTCCAACGTCGGATAGGGGCCGGACATTGGCAGGGGAATGGGGGAACGCGACCTGAGGTTCCAGATCGTCTACTCTTATTCTTATTGTTTTCTCGTAATGGGCATCCGGGTCGCTCTGCCAGTAGTTTCCTTCCCGATCAGCTCGTTTTTCCAAATATTTCCGCGTGATTTCATCGGGCTCGAATATCCCGTTTTTTGCCCCTGCCTCAACCGCCATGTTGGCCATAGTAAACCGATTGTCCATCGAGATATCTCTGATGACCTCTCCGGAAAACTCTATTGACTTGTAGTTGGCCCCATCTACACCCAATTGACCGATGGTAAACAGGATCAGATCCTTTCCCCCCACCCAGGGGAGCAGTTGGCCTTCATAAACCACCTTTATGGCGGCAGGAACCTTGAGCCATGTCTTTCCGGTGGCCATGATCGCGCCCAGATCGGTACTTCCGGCACCGGTCGAAAAGGCGCCCACGGCCCCATAGGTGCAGGTGTGGCTATCCGCCCCTACGATAAGATCACCCGGGACTACCAGGCCCTTTTCCGGGAGGATGACGTGTTCAATGCCCGACTCCCCCAGTTCGAAATAGTGCTTGATGCCGTGGCGACGGGCGAATTCCGCCATTACCTTGGCCTGTTGAGCCGACTGAATATCCTTGTTCGGCACAAAATGATCAGGCACAAGGGCAATCCTTTCCTTATCAAACACCTCTCGCGGCCCCAGCTGTTCAAAGACTCGAATGGCCAGGGGCGCCGTGATGTCGTTGGCCAGGGCAAGGTCCACATCCACCCTAATCAAGTCTCCCGGGGCAACCGAATCCTGCCCGGCATGTGCAGCCAGGATCTTTTCTGTGATGGTCATAGGTGCTGTCATTGGTTATGAATCCTTTTCAAAGCGTTCGCTCTTCAGGTGATAGAGAAGGGTTTTCTTTCAGGTATTCAAGACGATTCAATCCGTTTATATATGCCTTGGCGCTTGCAGTGATAATGTCCGGATCGGCGCCCTTGCCAAGGGCGATGATGCCATTTTCTTTGAGACGTACGGTCACCTCACCTTGGGCATCCATCCCCCCGCTAATGGCGTTTACCGAGAAACGCAGTAGTTTTGATCGAGTGCCTATCATCTTGGCGATTGTGTTGAAGATGGCATCAATAGGCCCTACTCCGAAGCCAGCGCTCTGAGTCGCCTCTCCTTTGATCTTCAGCTTGACCGTTGCGGTTGGCACTGTCCCGGTGCCGCTTACTACATTGAGGTAATCCAGTTCGTAGACGTCCGGAACACGCAGGATTTCTTCGCCCACCAGGGCCTCGATGTCTTCATCCAATATCTCCTTCTTCTTATCTGCAAGTTCCTTCATCCTTTGAAACAGATGATTCAGTTCGTCTTCCGGCAGGTCGTAGCCCAGCTCCTCCAATTTCTGCCTGAAGGCATGCCTTCCCGAGTGTTTACCAAGAACAAGCCGGTTGCTGGCAAGACCGACTGTCGCCGGTTCCATGATCTCGTAGGTCATCCTGTTTTTCAGGACGCCGTCCTGGTGGATACCTGCCTCGTGGGCAAAGGCGTTGGCGCCCACCACTGCCTTGTTGGGCTGAACCACAATTCCTGTCACCATGCTGACCAGACGACTGGATGGATGTATTTCTTCGGTATTTATGCCGGTGGTCAGACCCATCTGGTCTTTGCGGGTATAAAGGGTCATCACTACCTCTTCCAAGGACGTGTTACCGGCCCTTTCTCCGATGCCGTTGACTGTGACCTCGGCCTGGCGCGCTCCGGCCCTGAGACCGGCCAGGGTGTTGGACGTGGCCAGACCCAGATCGTTGTGGCAATGGGTGCTTAACACGGCCCGGTCTACGTTATGCGTATGCTCCAGGACATAAGAAACAAGCTGAGCGAATTCATGAGGCAAGGCATAGCCCACTGTATCAGGCAGGTTTACTGTGGTGGCGCCGGCCTCTATGGCCGCTTCAAATACCCGACAGAGAAAATCCCAGTCACTCCGTGATCCGTCCTCTGCTGAAAATTCCACGTTATCCGTGAACGATTTGGCGTACCGTACAGCATCCACCGCGGTCTCTATCACCTGCTCACGGGTCATCCTCAGCTTGTGTTCCATATGGATATCGGATGTGGCAATAAAGGTGTGAATCCTCGGGTGAGCGGCCTCTTTAACGGCTCCCCAGGCACGATCAATATCCTCTCTGGAGGTCCTGGCCAGTGCAGCTACCTGGACATTTCTGATCTTCCCGGCAATTAATTCAACTGCTTCATAATCACCCTTGGACGCGGCCGGAAAGCCGGCCTCAATAACATCCACACCCAGCCTCTCCAACTGCCTGGCCAGACGTAATTTTTCAGCCATATTCATACTGGCGCCGGGTGATTGTTCACCGTCTCTAAGTGTTGTATCAAATATAACAACTTGCTCTTTCATTGAATAACCTCCCAACAATCAATGAACTACCCCGCAGCAAGCTACGGGGTATCAAAATGGAAAATACTTTATTTGAACCCCCTCACCCTATCCCTCTCCCCCTGAAAGGTGGAGAGGGAATTTCGTGGTGACCCTGCA
>JAXHTA010000145.1:0-8716 GCA_034190285.1 Thermodesulfobacteriota bacterium
CTGCCAAGGCCACGGGAGAGGCAAAATTCTCGATAGATGTCATGATCCAGGGCATGCTTTTCGGAAAGATACTTAGAAGTCCTTTACCTCACGCAAAGATATCCAACATAGACACCTCCAGTGCAGAGAATCTTGCAGGTGTAAGGGGTATAGTAACACGAAAGGATATAGAAGCCCTTGGAAAGGCGCAAGGTCCCCCTCTGGGATTAGACGGCAAGGTGCGCTTTATAGGAGATGAGGTCGCCGCTGTTGCTGCCATTGACGAGGATACTGCAGAAGAGGCTCTGGAACTCATACGCATAGACTACGAACCTCTTCCTGCCGTATTTGACATAGAGGATGCGAGAAAGGATGACGCGCCGGCGATACATGATAATGGGAACAACAATATTGCCGCTATGCTCCCCATGAGATTTGGTGATCCGGATGCCGCCTTTAAAAAGGCCAGCCGTATGTATGAAGATGCGTTCTCTTCGGGCCCTTCCTATAATTGCTTTCTGGAGCCCAACAACTGTCTTGCCGAGTATGACTCTGCCGGCAGGCTCAATATATGGACTTCAACCCAATCACCTTATTTCTTGAGAAGGGACCTTAGTGGATTCCTCGGGCTGACTCCCGGGAATGTGAGGGTCTTTTCTTCCCATATTGGAGGTGCCTTTGATGATCGCCTGGAGATGATGAGTTATCACATCTTCTCCTCTCTGCTTTCCAAGAAAACAGGTCGTCCGGTCAAGATTCAACTCAGCAGGGAAGAGATGTTTTTGCTCAACAGGTCAGGGTCTTTTCCAATGGAAATGATTGTCCGAACAGGGCTTAAAGAAGACGGCACCATTTTGGCCCAGCAAATCAAGGTTACTGGTGACGCAGGGGCTTACCTGGCCAATCAGGCGATGACGCTGTGGATTATAGGCAGTATGTTAACCCTTCCCTATTTCATTCCCAATTACCTTTATGATGGAAAGCTCATATACACCAATAATCCCGCCTACGGAATAAATCGTGGAGCCGGGCTCTTGCAGGTACGTTCTGTTGTGGAACAGCAATTTGACAGCATAGAGAAGGAAACGGGTATAGATATAAGGGCAAAGAATGCTGTTCGTTCCGGTTCAGTAACTGCCAATGGTTTTAAGATCGATAGTTGTGGATTTGCTCAATGCATTAACCAGGCAAGAGACAAGGCCAATTGGGCAGAAAAGGTGGAGCAGCTATCCGGTCATCATGGTATCGGTATGGGTGGCAGTGGATGTTGCTCAGGCGCAAAAGGGAGGATAGCACAGGACCCTTCTTCCGCCTTTGTCAAGGTACATGAGGACGGGACCGTGACCCTGTTGACCGGTCTGGTGGATTTGGGACAGGGCTCTGATACGGCCTTGGCACAGATCGCTGCGGAGGAGCTGGGCATAGGACTGGAGGACGTACGGGTATTCTCGGGGGACACAGAGATTACCCCTATGGATCTGGGCACTTACGGTCAAAGGGGCACTCTTGTTGCAGGCAACGCGGTCAGGGCTGCGGCACGAGATGCCGGGAAACGACTTATAACCACAGCAGCCATTTACATGGATGCTGCACCGGAAGACCTTGAGATGAAGGACAGGCGGATATATGTAAAGGGAAGCCCTGACAGGGGAATCTCAATATCAAAGGCCGCCTTGCTAAGCATAGACTCCGAAAGAGGAGAACCCGTAATGGGAATCGGGTTCTACAACCCTCCCACTGGCCCGATAGACGCCGGTAATTTCTATGGAAACATAGCAATGGCATACTCTTTCAGCGCCTGCGTGGCCGAGCTTAATGTTGATGAAGAGACAGGGCTGGTTGACGTGGAAAAGATGACAGCGGCCCATGATTGCGGTTTTGCCATAAATCCAATGGCCGTGGAAGGCCAGGTGGAAGGGCAGATGATCTGTGGTATTGGGCAGACATTATTTGAGGAACGCCTGATGAAAAAAGGCCGAAGCCTTAATTCTAACCTTTTGGATTACAGAATATGCACTGCAGCGGACATGCCCTTGATAGATACAATAATCGTTGAGGACCCGGACCCTCACGGCCCTTTTGGGGCTAAGGAGTGCGGTTCAGGACCAATTTCCACAACCTCCCCAGCCGTAATCACCGGCCTTTGCAGAGCACTGGGTAGTAGGATCAAGAGGTTTCCTGTTACACCTGAAGCAGTAATTTCGACAATTGGCCGTAAAAAAGAATAGGGGTAAAAGCTTGGCCTTTTGAAAACGAGGCTTTGACCTGTGGAGGTCCGTAACCAGCTTACATTTGTTTTAAAGTAACTTCTCAAAAAGTCCGGGTATATCCTCCTATCCAAGGGCCATGTGGGTCTCTTTTGTATTCTCGGACTTTTTGAGAACTTACGTTTTAAAGGGCTAAAGCGTTACGAATAAAGGGAAAAGGCAATGCTTCGTTTATCGAAATTTGAGTATCTGGCTCCAGGGTCACTGGAAGAGGCCTGTTCTCTACTGAATGAGCATCAGGGAAAGACACGTCTTCTTGCCGGTGGAACCGACCTCCTGCCTTCTATGAAACAGGGCCTGTTTGCGCCGGGGTATGTCTTGGACCTGAAAAAAATCGACGGCCTGGATGACATCAAAGGTGGTTCTGACAAAGAAGTGAAAATCGGCGCCCTTTGTACATTGACGTCTATCGAAGAATCCCGGGCCGTAACGGAAAACTTTCCTTCCCTGGCCTATGCGGCTTCTGTGGTCGGAGCCCCTTGTATAAGAAACATGGGAACCATAGGGGGAAATGTCGCACTTGAAACCAGATGCCTGTATTTCAACCAGTCTCGTTTCTGGCGTAATACCATTGAAAAATGCATCAAGCTGGGGGGGAATGTGTGCCATGTGGTGAAAGGGGCGAAAAGGTGCTATGCCTGTTTTATGGCCGATACGGTCCCGGTACTCATGGCCTTGGATGCCCGTGTTGTGATAAAAGGGATAAACGGCACTAGGCGATGTCACATAAAGGAACTCTACACCCATGAGGGTAGATCCCCGAATAACCTGCGGTCCACCGATATCATAGCGGAGATTATACTCACTATGCCTGATAAAAGAAGCGGAAGTTCATATAAAAAGCTGAGACTCAGGCAGGCCATAGATTATCCCCTGGCAGGGGCCGCAGCGCATGTGGTCATGGAAGGCGATACCTGCATGGATGCCAGAATCGTCCTTGCTGCCGCGGGCTCCGGGCCAGTCGAGGTAACTGAGGCACAGGATTTCTTGATTGAAAGGCCCATAACAAAAGAGGTGATCAAAGATGTGGGAGAGATGGCCCAAAAGGCGGCCCACCCTGTGGCCAACATGACAAACAGCCCGGAATATCGGCGAAAAATGGCAGGAGTGTTTGCACAAAGGGCACTAAAGGAGGCGGTGATGCGTGCCCGAGAAAGGTAATCCGGATAGGAGGAATTACAGGGTGAAAAAGCAGTTGGCACAACTGAGGATAAACGGAGAAGAACACGAAGTAGCCATTTATTCACACAGGACTCTCCTTGAGGTACTCAGAGAGGATATAGGACTGACCGGGGCAAAGGAAGGCTGCGGTCTGGGCACTTGTGGGGCGTGTACAGTGCTTGTAAATGGCGAGGCAGTCCTGGCCTGCTTGACCCTGGCCCTGTCGGTTGAGGGGAAGGACATTTTGACGGTGGAGGGACTGGCCGACGCCGAGGGACTCAGCCCTCTCCAGAGGGCCTTCCTAGACCACGGAGCGATCCAGTGCGGTTATTGCACACCTGGGATGCTGCTGTCATCTGAGGCATTGCTCTCAAAGAACCCGTGTCCGGATGATAAAGAGATCAGCAGGGCAATTTCCGGAAATATCTGCCGTTGCACTGGCTATGTGAAAATCGTCGAGGCCGTACGTTCAGCATCTGACTAAGTGAATGGCCTCATGATGGAAATACCCGATACGGCATCGGGTTTAAGGGGTTATTATAACACCTAAAGGGTCTCCAGTCTTTTCTATCACAGTCTCAATGGCCTCGTTGGCATCTTTAAGAGGGAACCTGTGGGTGACAAATCCCGAAAGATCAATAACACCCTTTCGCACCATCTCGAAGATCCTTGGGAAGTTGCATCTGCCCATGCCGACCGAACCTGTAATTTCAACCTCCGAAAGCATAAAATATCTGTAATCCACATCTATTGGACCTGATACGCCTCCCAACAGGACAGCCCTTCCTCCTTTCCTAAGCCGCATGATTGCCTGTCTTGTAGTCTCTATCCCCCGTGGGAGACAATCTATCAGTACATCAGCCCCATTTCCACGTGTGAGGTCCTTTACCGTTTCCATAGAGGGGTCTTCCGAGACCGACAAGACATTAATGGTCTCGGGATGAAGGTCCTTTACCCTCTTCAGCCTATCCGCACTTCTGGCCACAGCTATAATCGAGGAGGCCCCAAGAGCCCGGGCACCCATAACGGCACACATGCCCAGGGCGCCACTGGCCCCGTTGACTATCACTGTTTCTCCGGGCCTGAGTCTGGCCCTTTCGATGGCCTTAAGTGCCACTCCCAAAAAAGCGATCTTTGCGGCCTGATCAAAAGGGATTTCATCCGGCAACATCCTCGCATTGGTGGCAGGTACCTTCATGTATTGGGCAAAGCCCCCATTACCGTATCTGGAAAAGAGTTCCCTACCCTCGGTTGTAAAGCAGGTCATTCCCATAACCCCGAAACTCTCACAGTAGACTTCGTTCCCGTCTTGACATTGAGGGCAATTGTTGCAGGAAAGGGTGGGATCCGCATAAACGCGATCACCCTCTTTGAGCTTTTTCACGTTCTCCCCTACCTGGAATACTATCCCTGTAGGTTCGTGGCCTATGGTGATGGGCATGATACTTAAGGGCAGCATACCGTTTATGAGCTGGTGATCACCGTCCTGGGTACCGCAAGCCTCAATCTTAATTAAGACGTCATCCGGCCCCAGTGCGGGTATGGGGATCTCTTCTATCCTCAAAGGCCCTCCTATTTCGTGAAGTCTGGCAGCTATCATGGAGTTTTTCATTTCAGCCTCCCTTTTCTACTATCTCCTCCTTTTCGACCTTGCATAGCAGGGCCGTGTGGGGCCAGCTCCCGGTCTCGGGACTACAGAATTCCGCCCCGTCAGGGCAGAGGATATTGGCGTTGGATTCAAACACTCCAAAGGGATCTGGTCCAGCCTCTCTGCGCTCGGGAAACCACCAACCGTGATCTGCATCGGCCATCCGCACGTCAATAGCATCGGAGCAACTAAGCCGCATGCGGATACTTCCCGTCGGGGTTTCGACCAGGACCCAATCCCCGGGCTCAAGCCCCAGTTCCGCTGCCGTTTCCGGGTGAATAGTGACGAGGGGATCAGGCCTCTTTTTCCGGGCCGATTCAATTTGTCGGTGTTCCGAGTGATACATGGGCATAAAGCGGCTCCCGGTGATGAGCACCAGCGGAAACCTTTTGGCCAAATCAGGGCTGCTCAAAGCACTGTGTGGTAGCTCCCTGTAGACAGGCAAAGGCTCGCAGCCCAGCGCCTCGAATATCCCTGAGCGAAGCTCCACTTTTCCAGAGGGAGTACCGAAACCGAACCTTTCATAGCGCCTGTACTCCGGCCTGCCGAACAGGCCGTTTTGTTCAAGAAGCTTGTCAAATGTCAATCCCACCGGAGACAGCATATGGTCCCAAACGTCATCCACCGTCCTCCACGGCCAGTAGTCCTCCTGCCCGAGCCTGACGCCCAACCCCCTCCAAAAATCATAGGTATTGCGGCGTTCGCGCAGGGGATCGATTCCCCTGGGGCCGGCAACGCAGAATCCTGGCGTCAACCAGAGTTCGCTCGTTTCAACCGTGGAGCATATGGGAAACACATAGTCGGCCAAAGCGGCAGAGGGAGTCATGTAGAATTCACCCACCACATAAAGATCCAGGGAATTAAGGGCCTCGTAAGTCCGGCGAACATTGGGCAAGGCAAGCAGCGGATTACTGGCCACAGAGATAGCTGCCTTAACTGGATAAGGCTCTCCCGTCAACATGGCCTGGAAGACCGGCCGTGCATGAGCAACGCAGGTCATTCCCGCATGAGGTGGGTGCATGTGGGCCGATGGGAGCCGCCTGTTAGCCTCAACATTTCTTTCCCAGCCCGGAAAGCCGAAAAATGGGTATTCATTCGCCCCCAATTGCTTGGCCCTTTGAACGGCCGGCAGTGCCTCGTTGAACTCCATTTCAGCATCGTCAATGATCTTTCCCACCGGATCGTTCCACCCCAGGAGTTCACCTCCCGGCACATCCAGGTTGCCTGTTATGGCACGCAGGAGGCCTCTTGCCCGCGCAGCCTGTGCAGCGTTTATGCCCTGTTTATCAATTCCAAAACCCCAGGTAATTGCCGCGGGTCTGGTCATGGCATACATCCTGGCGGAATTCATCACCTGCTCAGGCGTAAGCCAGGTGGTCTCGGCCACCCTTTCAGGCGTGTAATCAGCCACTGATTTCTTAAGATCATCAAAACCCACAGTCCATTTTTCAACGAAATCATGGTCATATAGATTCTCTTCCATGATCACGCGCAGCCAGCCCATCATCAGGGCCGTATCTGTCCCAGGCTTGACGCCCAGCCATATATCAGCCATTTTTGCCTCTTTGGTACGGCGGGGATCAACAACGATCAGCTTGGCGCCGTTTTTCTTGGCCGTAACGATTTCCGGGTAGATAAGGTTCGGGTAGGATTGTGATGGGGCATGGCCCCAAACCACTAGGCACCTGGTCTGTCTGATATCGCCTTGAGCAAACCCTCCGTACGTGGCAAACTCAATGGCCTGGGAAGGGCACATGCAGACATTGTTAGCGCCGCATATATTCGGAGTTCCGAACAGATTGTTGAATCTTCTTTCATCCCAGTGATAGGTTCGTTTGGTGCCGTGAGTGAAAGCCAGTGTCTCCGCACCGTACGCATCACGAAGCTGCCCCAGCTTGTCCGCAACCTCATTAAGAGCCTGCTCCCAGCCAATCCGTTCCCACCGGCCTGCACCCCGTTCCCCTTTACGTTTCAGTGGAAAGTTGAGCCGGTTTTCGTGGTAGACATGGTCGATCATTAGGTGCCCTCGCGAACAGATTTTACCAAGTGAAATGGGGTGATCCGGATCACCAAGAACCTTCACTGCCCTTCCCTTTTCCACCTCAAGAATCAAACCGCATCTCAGGTGGCAAAGACCGCAATAACTCCGCCTGCTTTCCGGCATGGTAGCTCCCTCCTTATGTCATTGGATAAAACGTTCGTTCCTTCCTTATTAGTGGCTGAACGAAAACAGGGCTTTTTCGTCAGGGTCAAGGAAGATCAGAATTTGAACTGCAGGAACATAGCAAGTACTTTGAAGGATAGAATTATTATCTGACGTAGAGATTGGCGAAAAAGACAGTTTTCTTTCTGTCACTAGATAATCCTATAAGACGGTCTTCATGTCAAGCCTGCAAAGAACGTAATACTTTAGCCTTTGGAAACAAACCTAAGCTGGTTACTGAACCGTGGGTATATCTTTTTGCAAAACCGCATAAGCCATCCTTATTCTATCAAGTGGCAGATTGGCGAAGAATGCGTCCCCCTTGCAGTCTGGTTTCATACTTGATACACTGCTGTCCAAGACTAGGATGAGAAGATGTGGACATCCAAACATACAAGAACCGAGAATAGTACCCGAACCAAACCAGTATTTCTCGCCGACATACTTGTTGCGCTCGTGCCTTAGCCCTCGGAATATTTCAATATATTCTTGGGCCTAATCCCGATACTTCGGGTCTGCCTTAACCACGAAACCCGGTTTTCGTCCAAGCGCCTGATTGAGTGATGAGGCAAAACATATAGCGGAAGGCCCCATCATGAAGCCTTTAAAAGAATTGATTGAATCCTCAGCGGCAGCCCATGGCCATTTGTGTCCGGGTCAAGTAATTGGTGTCCGCATGGCTATGCTGGGTTGTAGATTGATCGGCCTAGATGAGCCCTCGTGTGACGAGCAAATTAAAAAACTCATTGTTTTCGTTGAGATGGATCGCTGTGCAGCAGATGCAATTTCGCACGTTACCGGTGTCAAATTGGGACGCCGCTCATTGAAATTCATGGATTACGGCATCATGGCGTCAACTTTTGTGAATCTGGAGACAAACACGGCCTTTCGGGTGGTGTCCACGGAAGAATCCCGAGATATGACTGCTGTCTACGCGCCGGAAATATCAGGAAAGCATCGGCGCCAATTTCAGGCCTATAAGCGGATGCCTGACAGCGTGCTTTTTCGGGTTCAGCGGGTACAGGTTGAACTAAACGCCTGTGATCTGCCAGGCCCAACCCGTCGAAGAGTCTACTGTAGCCGATGCGGTCAGGTGGTTCGCGACAGCCGTGAGGTTGTTTCCAGTGGAAATGTCCTATGCATGCCATGTACCGGAAGGGCCTATTTCACTGACGCACGAGATATTGAATTGGCGGACACTGCTGTCCAAGATTCATTTTAATGGGGAAACCTGGCCCTCCGTGCCAGATTTTTTTGCTGAATCCTAAAAAACCTTTTCTGGACATAATCGGACTATGACGGAATCTTACGATGTCATAATAATTGGCGCTGGGCCGGGGGGGTTGAGTTGCGCCGGTGAACTGGTTAAATCAAACAAGAGTGTTTTGCTCCTTGAAAAGAATAATATCATAGGACCGAAAATATGTGCAGGTGGAATAAGAGAAAGCGATTTCAAAC
>JAXHTA010000146.1:0-8713 GCA_034190285.1 Thermodesulfobacteriota bacterium
CTAATATGTCCAAAATGCGGGAAAATCGTTGAATTCTCCAATGAGGAGATGGAGAGACTCCAGGTTAAAATAGCTGATGAACAAGGTTTTTATATGCTCCAGCACAGGATGGAGATATATGGCCTGTGTGCGTCATGCCGTGAGCAGAGAAGGCCACTAATGCCCTTGGCTATGGCCAAACCGGGTGAAAGGATCGTGATCAGGGAAATAGCGGGCGGGCGAGTAGCCCGTGCCAGGCTGGCGTCCATGGGTTTACGGCCAGGTGATTATGTGGAGATCATAAATAATACGGGCCACGGAAGAATCATTTTGGGTCATGGTTCTACAAGACTGGCGATTGGAAGGCAAATTGCGCACAAGCTCATGGTTTCGCTGGCCGACGAAGAAAAGGATGCAGTGTGCCAGTCGGAGAACTGATCTCTATTCATTTTTTGAAAAAGCGGCTTTCTACGGGGAGTATATTCGGATGATGTTCCAGGTTCAGGCGATTCTCTGCAAGACTTCCCTTAGCTTGTCCCTGATAATCCTGACAAATCTTTCACCTCTGCTTCTTTCGTTATATCGCTCTGTTTCCTCCGGTGTCACGAGCGCAATGCAACGACGTAGCTTGAGTTTAGTTATGGCCAAGTAATCGTCCGAAATAAACCTCCGATAAACAAGGTTTAAAGGAAAAAACCTGAATTCCCTGCGTGAAATGGATGCTCCCCAGTCAACTATGTAAGGAAGCCCGTCATCGCCTAACAGGATGTTGGGGGTTTTCTTTAAGTCACAATGGACGACGCCCCTTAGATGAATCTTATCAATCAGGTCCTTTAGAGCCTCAATAAACATGTCAGGGACTTGCGTTCCCCTTTCGAGACTTTTCAGGCTTCTGCCCGGTATCTCCTCCAGCACAAGAGCGAGCCCGTCAATGATCCTGTACAGGGACGGCACACCTCTGATACCTCTCAGCTTTCTGTAGGCCTTGCGCTCCCTCCATACCAGGAAACGTCCAATGGTATTTCTGAATAGAAACTTGTTAGTGCTAAAATCCTTGACAACTGCCCTCACCCCATTCTCCTCCACACACCAGATAGTGGGCCTCGTGCTGGAGGGCCTTCTCAAGATACGGCACTGCTTTTTCCCAAGCTCGGAGAGTTTCAGAGATTCAAACATGAAGGATGGTTTAGCGCTGCCCGTGTTGCGCTCTCTCGATGGGTCAGCCCTGCATTAGAGCCACAATCAGGGAATTCACTTTCTGCCTGGCATCGTTAAAGACACCCGAAAGGTTGAGTGAATGATTGGCAAATATACTCTCAGGGTCCCCGTTAAACACTATCAGCGGTTCAAAATGACATCTCTTGAGATTTTCAATAATCTTATCAACTAGTTCAACTGAGTTTTTGTCGTTTAACACGTCAACGAAGTCGGTTCGTACGGCCTTGAATGATTCGTGAAGCGCATAAGCCACGCCCTGGGTGTAATAGAAGTTGTCGTCGATACGATGCCAGTCGACGTGAACGGCCACCATCTGAGGATTTTCAGGGCTCTCTTTGATTTCTTCATCCAAGTCCGGCGCCCTCTCAATATCGCGAGGAGCGTTGATAAGTCTCGTGTTAGCACCGCCCATCAGAGAAGCATACTGACTCAGGAGTTCCACCAGGTTATCAGCCCTGATGTAGAAATTGGATTTCCCTGATGAAAGGTTCTGATAAAAGGCTTCCAGATTCTTGTAAGACTGTTTCCATTTGTCTTCGGCAGATGGTAGCCACCATTTCTTGGCATCATTGGATACGGAGGTAAATGCCTCTTCGGCCAAGGGGTCAAGCTTATCCGTAGTTCTCATGCGGGAAAGATTATCTCTCAGAACCCGCAAGTTATACCGGACAACCTCAAGCTCCCCAAGCTGAAAATTGGGCATGTTATCCAATAAAACTGTCGGCCATAAAATGTCATTTGGCAACCAGTTTTTATACATCTGTTCAATTAGGGCTTGATTGATCCTGATGAACGCAGCACCTTTTACATGACTGTCCAACTTAGACAGTATGATGTGGTCAGGCTTTTTTGATTCATAGACCATGACCCCTGGAACAAACACGAATAAGGCCAAAAGACAGCCCAATATATAAAACTTGGTTTTTCTCAAGCCTTTTTCTTTTATGAGATCTTTCATAGTTTCTTACCGCCTTAAAGTTTTTCTGAATCAGCGCAATCCGGATATCAGGCCTAAAAGATCACATAGCCTCCAGGTGAACGCCAATTAGTATCTGAAAAAACCAGGCTTATTCGTCGAGGTCAAGGTGGGCGTCCCGACACGTCGGGATTCACCACAGGAAGACGTTGAAATATCTCTATGATCAAGACCTGACCCCAACATAAGCGTAAACTCTCACAAATCCTCACACTTCACAGAGACCGAAATAACCGGACACATTTTAGAAACAGGCAGCCCAAGTTGTCAACCTGTAAACCCTAACGTTGCATAAAATTTGAGTTCAAAACGCTTCAGATTAGGTCGGCAAGAAACGTCAGGACATTTTAAGGGGTGAAAGCGAATGAAACATACGGTGAAATTCTGAAAATGGCATGACGTTTCTTGATGGCCTGATATAAAGCAAGCGTAGCGTTTTTGGACCAAGGATTTATGCGACGTTAGGGTTAAAAGTGAATTGTGGTTTTCCGCTCTCAACAAGACTTCTGATCGCATAAATTACCCGTGCCACAAACTCACATTAAAGATCTTCGTCGGAAAGGTCAGTCCAACCGAAGACAGTCAACGATCAGGATATCCCCGCCTTCACAGAAGGAAAAAGAGATGTGTCCGTATGCGGGATGAATTTTGCTGCGCTGAATAGATTCATGAATTCCTGGTTCACGTTGAGTTCCAGGTAGGTTATCCGATCACGGATAATAAAGATATCTTTCATGGCCCGGGCCGACAAAAGGACCATGCTTGCCCCCTTAAGAGAGGTATTTCCCAGCGGAAGGTAAGTCTCGAGGGGGAGGTCGGGGAGCATACCGATAGTAATGGCCGAGCGGGGTTCAATGAAAGACCCGAACGTCCCGGCCACATAAAATCTGGCGATCTCGCTCATGGGGATATTCACGGTGCCTGTGATGGTCGTCAGGATGGTGTACATGGCGGCCTTGGAGCGTATCAGTCCATCCACATCGGTCTGGCTCAGTGTCAGGGGGCGTCCCGTACCGGAATCTTCGGCAGAAACCACTATCAGGTGTTTGATGCCGTCAATCTCAGTGAGGCGATCTCCACATTTCGCAGCGACGTACTTGGCCCTCACATCAATCATCCCAACCAAGAAGAGTTGGGCCACCAGGTCTATCAGTCCTGAACCGCATATTCCAACCGGCGGACGGTCTCCAATGGTCCTTATGTTGAATTCGGATGAACTGCAATCAATTGTTATCTTGTCGATGACACCCAAACCAGCCATCATGCCCATACTGGCAACGCCTCCCTCCAACGCCGGGCCCGCAGCGCCAGCGCAGGCCATCAGCCAGTCACAATTCCCAATGACTACCTCGGCATTAGTCCCAACATCGACAAGCAGGCAGATTTCGGACTGGCTCATAATGCCTGATGCCAAAACTCCTGCGATCAAGTCACCGCCAAAATAACTTCCGACATTGGGAAAAACCAAAACAGGCGCCTCAGGGTTTGCCGCTAATCCGAGTTCAGCGGCCTTTATCGGGGCTGGCTTGTTTATAACCGGAATATAGGGTTCGCGACATATCCAGTAGGGATTCAAACCCAAGAAGAGATGGCTCATAGTCGTATTGCCTGCAACGGACATTCCCATAATTGAATCTACGCTGATGCCGTGTTTCTCAGACAGTTGATATATCTCTTCATTTAGCCTATCAATCAAAAGGCTCTGCAATTCATCGGTGCCACCTTCCCGGGAAGCAAATTGAATCCGAGTCAGTATATCCGTACCGATCTTCAGCTGGGGATTAAGAAACGCTGTCTCGTGAATGCTCTTTCGGCTTAAGAGATCCATAACCCGGACGACCACAGTGGAACTCCCCAGATCCACTGCAAGCCCATAGACCCCATTCTTACACTTAAACGGAAGAATATCTATGAGGCGCCAACTGTTTTGGCACTCAAAAAGGACGGCATCGACACGGTAATCATACTTTCTTAGGGTATGGGGCAGGTCTTTAACCAGGGAGAAATCGATGATTACTTCTTCAGTATCAAGGCATTTTTTGATTCCCCTAACCAACCGATCAGTATCAGCTGTATTATCCTTCAGACTGGGAGGGCTAATCTCGAGTGATACTATCCTTATCCAGGGTCCATCTTCAAATTCGCTCTTCATCATTTTCGCCGTTGACCAGATTGGTTAGACAATCTAATTCAGTGAAGCCCTTATCAAGTGAATGTCGTCAATCCAAACGGTTCCTTTTCCGCCGACGACAAGGTTAATCTTAACATTGTCAGGATTCTCGCTTTTCTTCAGAAAAAAGTGGGTCTCTTGCAGTGTCCATTCATTGCTCCCTGATAGAGGAGATTGCAGAGCACGAGAAAAGAACTCACCCGTTCCAGGAAAACAGCACCACATCTCAATATATACTTGCCCTTCAACTCCTTCCGTGCGAAGTCTGGCCTGATATATCAGTCGCGCGTTTTCGATGTCAATGTCACCGGTTTCATATAGTCTTATGGTGGAGGGCTTGTCAGCGGTGATCCGCAAAGAGCCATTTCCATCACTTGTTATCTTTTCATCCATTTGAATACCAGATTTAGTAATGATTCCTTCCAGGCTGTCAATCGGATAGGATACAATTTCAGTGGTCCCGGCTGACTTTGTGGAACAAGCAGCTACAAAGAGCACAAGCAAGTATTTGAAAAACAGACTCAATCCTTTTTCGGCTGGCATTTCTCTCCTCCTCGTTGTACTTTGCCAAATGACCCCGACGCTACGCTTTAGTGTTATACATGAAAGAAACTGTAAACATCTTTGCAGTTTTTAGGAGCCATTTGAAACAGATGCAAGCTGGTCAATGACCCGTTGGGATCTCTTCTGGCAAAGCGGCATAAACTCCTAAATTCATTAAACGGCCGATTGGCCACGAAACCCAGCATGGCGCAGCTCCATAAGACAGCCTCCCCAAGGCAGGTTTCCTGTTCTGCCTGAGCCAGACCACTGTTTACGGACCAGGGGGTGTGCTGCGAGCTACGAAGAATTTGTGATGGGGCTTTAACTAAGGAGGTCCCCACGGTTCGACGGGCCTTATTTCAAGAAAAGCCAAACTCTTACTATTTCTTTTCTTTGGTGGTCTTATGAATACGTTCAGAACTTTCGACTATATCCGGCAGCGCCTTAAAGATGCTGAACAGGCCAAAGGTCATGATGCCGTGATGGGCCTTTAATCTGAACTCTTCAAGACCTTTGGATATCTCATCAAGGGCTTCTGACAGCCCGCAGATGAACAATATCGCACCAATGAGCATGTCCATGTAAGGGCTGTCGAAAATTCTCTTTGCCATGTCCAACATGTCTCACCTCAAAACCATTGTCTTAAGAGACTGACGTCAGGCCGTGAACGTATTGAGAACTCAAGACACCTCAGTTCTCATCTCTTAAGGTACGGACCACAAGACGAGTTAGGGCCCCTGTGTGGCCTTTCCAAGGCCACACATTTTTTTTAAGGGAAGGGGTTAGAAACTCCTTCGATAATGGGCTTTCCTCTTAATTCAGGGTTATCAAGTGCCTAAACTGCCGAAGAAAAGGCACCCATATCCAGAGAGGGATGATCGCTCTTGCCTTAAGGACTCAAGACCTTTGGGGAAAGACGTGGCGCGCCTGGGAGGACTCGGACCCCCGACCTGCGGATTAGAAGTCCGCTGCTCTATCCAGCTGAGCTACAGGCGCGAAGTCGTATATGCTAAGAAAAAACCATTTGCCAGTCCACTTGCGCTATAGGGCTTCGTTGTCTAGTTCCAATCATAAGACCCCCTTGCCGCATCAGATCAGAAAAAACCTTAAAATCTTTCTTTGCCGGAGGGAGGTATACAGTGATGTCTTGAAGCGGAGGAAAAACCGATAATGCTCCACGGATGAAAACTACCTCGCACTCCTGTACATGCGTTCGCCGGTTATCCCATTCCTGTGACCGTTTAGAACCTCCTGTAGAACGAGGTTGGTATTCTGTTCCAGCTGGCCCATTATTTCCGCGAGGGCCTTGAGGCGGATGAGGCTCTTTTTTGACTTTTCCTTGTAGGGTAAATTAAAAGAAGGGTCTCCAAGAATGTGAATCAATCTGTCGAGAAATTGAAAATCAACGTGATCGGTGTTCCTATAAATGAGATCGACCCACTCACCTATCATGGATTCAGGCATCTTGTCATAGGCAGCAAGGATATCCGGATCCCTCCCCAGATAGAGAGATCTCTTGAGTTGATCAATGCCGTTGCGAATCTCCTTTGTTACTTTTTCATCCAGGGGTTTCTTGTGAAGAAATTCATTCCACTTCTCTTCGACCTTCATACGCACCCAATTTTCAGACCCTTCAGGAGGGAGAGAGAGCTCCAGGAATCCGTTCTGCAGTTCAATCAATTCTCTGGCCACTTGACCAGTAGTGGTGTCACCCATACTCAGTGCTGCATCATTTAGAAAATGGACCGCCTCACGTTTCATTCCCTTTTGACCAGAGTGCTGGAGGAGGACTTGTTCCCATTGATCTCTCAGGTGTCCCAGCTCCAACTTGATAAGCGAAAAAATCAAGCCGGACTTGGTGACGGCATTGCGCAACGAGTCGGAAAGGATATTATGTGAACTGAGTTTGTCCCTCTCCAGCTTTCGCATGGCCTCAATAGATTGCTGTCTTAACCGGTAAGAAAGGAACTCTGTTCCCAGGGTCCGCGATAGTCTATTGATGACTATGGTTTCGGGGCTATGCATCCTGATTGTGTTAGGACGGAAATGGATCTTTATGACAGCCACAACTATATATTCACTATTCTGCCAGAGGGTCTCGCCTTTGTAGTTTCTAGGGTAGTCCGGGCCTGACTCGATGTCGAGGTATAAATCCTCTTTATGTACCAAGACCGGCTCCATATGATGGAAGTCTTTTCCGATCCCGTCTAATTGAACCCTAACGCTGCGACCGTCGGTTTCGGGATCCTCCACGGTCCAGCTCCTCTGTTTCTCCACACACCATGCCATAGCTTCAAGGGGACGATCCGTTTCATCCCGGTATTCAAGCCAGGATTTCCCAGGGGGTTTATAGTCGGAGCTTGCAGGGAGACTCCAAGTTATGACTCTTCCCTCCTCGTCAATTTCACCGGAGGTGATTTGCGTTGCAGTCATTTCTGGGGGCTTGCCTATTTGGTATACTGTGCCCTTGTATGCGTCTTTAAGGCAGAATAAGATGGTCTCTATTATTTCCTTACACGTCTGTTCTGCGGCAGACCTGTCTATCTTTCTGGCCACGGCCTTTTTCCTCTTAAGCTTATTTCAGAATTGTCTTACAGTATGCTTGGGTTAGATCGACTCACCACAGCCAGTGGCCTGACCTGCCGTCGCATAGCCGAAAAATCGGAGACAGGGTTTCTGATATCGAATCGGGATAATCTACAACTTTTTTGGGCTTTGTCAACAAGAAATGAACCCCTTGACATTCTCCTTTGTGAATGTCAAGAATGTATACATGAGTGAACATGGAATACATATAGAGAAAATGCCCGAGTTAGAAAATCCTCTCCTTATTGCGGGTTTTGACGGCTGGGGGAATGCTCTGGACGTTTCAAAGGCCATGGTCTCCTATTTAATCCGGAAACTGAAGGCTCAGCACTTCGCAAGAATCAACCCGGACCCCTTTTACCGTTACGATGAAACCCGTCCCCTGGTAAATATAGAAGGCGGGAACTTGAGGAGCATTTCGCCGCCGGGAGGCTCTTTCTATTGTGTCCGGACCAGTGGTTCAAAGGAGAGGGATCTGGTTATCTTAAACGCCAATGAGCCAAACCTCAGGTGGTTTCGCTTTGTGGGTGAGTTGTTTTCACTTTGCGAAAAATTAGGAGTCAAAACCATAATCACCTTAGGGAGCATGTATGACAATGTCCTACATTCAGACAGGATTATATCCGGAATCGCCTCAAACGAAGGACTCCTCGCAAAGCTAAAAGAAAAGGGCGTCATTCCGGTCAACTATAAGGGACCTGGTGGCATTCATTCCACTTTGCACTCAGAGGGGCAGAAGAGGGGCTTCCAGTGCATAAGCTTATGGTGTCATTGTCCCTATTATCTTCAGACCGCGATACATTTTGGCCTTTTATCTCATTTGGGCTCTCTGCTAGTGCATCTGGGAGAATTTGAGCTGGACACAGAGGAACTTGAGCAAAGCTGGACAGGGCTGAACAAGCAGATTCAAGAGCTGATAGAACAGAATCCTGATCTCCAGGCTATGATCAATGAACTAAGAAAGGCCAAGGTGCGAGGATCGTGGGCAAACATGAAAGAATCCGGGGAAAAGGACCCCAAGATCATACAGTTAAAAGATTTCATGGAGCCACGGTGAGTTCTTCGGGTCAGGGTTGAAGCCCAATTACGTCGGCCGGTATGATTTTCCAGATCAGCCACACCCCGCATTCCCGCGGGGCCGCGCAGCCTCCTGCAAGCGAAACCAAATCCACATCTGCTCTGTTTGAGACCTCTATGGTCTTCTTGGCCATGGGCATAATAGAGTAAGTATCTGAAACAAG
>JAXHTA010000147.1:0-8635 GCA_034190285.1 Thermodesulfobacteriota bacterium
CCAGGCTGTCAAGGACCATAGACAAGACTTCGGGTTCCAATTTCGTCTGTTGTATCATGCGCCATCTCCCTATTTCTTTCACGTCGTAGAGACTACGACCTTGAAAAACAAAATGACATAACTGGCATTAATATCCCGCTCACGACTTGCGCCCCGTAAGCTTCAAGACCAAAGTCTTTTTTTTTGCGGCATTGGATCAGGCACCTCCACTGCATCCCCTGCAATTATCCTTGCAGGCAACTCCTTGACCATATGTTCAGCCTCATCAACGCTCCCCATAGTCTCAGCTGCAGCATCAACCGCGCGGGACAATTCCGGAGGTCGTTTCTCCGGAGAATGGGCATCGCTGGCAATCACATGAACCATTCTGTGTTTCAAAAGCCTCTCAGCGCAGCGCATCACATCCTCACCAAAATCTCCGGTAATGCTCATTGCAGTAATTTGACACAGGGCACCCATACAAACTAGTTCATAAAGTAAGTCCATGTCGTGCTGAATTACTGGATGACGTGCAGGATGTGTAATAATGGGTGTGATGCCATTGACTTTCAGGTCAAAAATCTCGCCTTTGACAGATGGTGGAATGGTCTGCAAAGGAAACTCCAACAGGACATATTTCCCGGTGTTATTAACCGTGCCAGCGTCCCCGTTCTGAATCCGTTCATTCAAGCGGGGACACAAGTGGACATCAGCTCCCGGACATACCTTGAGATCAATCCCCTCGTATGTCAGGGCATCCTGAAGCTCGACCACCCTTGAATTGACTTCGTGGACGGAATTAGAGTAGACCCCATTGAGGGTATGAGGCGTAGCAACAATGGTATGGATGCCGTCCTTGACCGCCTTCTTCGCCATGGAAAGGCTATCTTCGACGGTCTCGGCGCCGTCATCCGTACCATGGAGAATATGGCAATGGAGGTCTATCACAAGAGCCAGGACCCGGTATTCATGCATTACGCATCATGCATCTTCATAATGACTTTTTGGCCTTTTATTTCTTTGGGGCCTTTTCCCCTTTTCTCCATCATCTCCGTAATAGTAATAGTAATACTGATAATAATAGTAATTGTCCCTGCCAATATCTATACCGTTTAAGACTACTCCTAATACGTGGCCATTTACGGCCTGAAGCTGGCCCAGCCCGTTCTTTATGATCTCCCTGGGCGTCTCACCTTCACGAACCACAAGTATAATACCATCTGCAAATTTCGCAAGAACTACCGCATCTGTAACCGCCGTTATCGGAGGCGAATCAATAACGACCCGCTCATAGTCTTGCTCAAGGACTTTCAATAACTTGCTCATAAGGCTTGAACCGAGTATTTCTGAGGGATTTGGTGGGATAGGACCGCACGGGATGATGTCCAGGTTTGTGATCTCCGTATGGACAACCGCATCTTTAAGCCCGCAGCCATTCACAAGAACATTCGACAAACCTTTGTCCCGTGACAGACCAAACAGCTTATGGATTTTCGGCCTGCGCATATCACAGTCAAGTATGATGACCTTACTCCCGGATTGGGCCATCGTAATAGACAAATTTGTTGTCGTAATAGTCTTCCCTTCCTGTGGACCGGCGCTGGTGACAAGAATGACCTGCGGCCGGTTCTCGGCTGAAGAAAATAGAATGCTCGTCCGTATTCCCCTATAGGCCTCACTTGCAGTAGACTTGGGAGAGTGCAGGGTTACAAGCTCCGGCCTATTCTCACCCGACTGACTCCCATGGTCTTCCATGGCCATTGCCGGGACCGGGCCTAAATAGGGGATTTTAAGATGCCTTTCTATATCCTCCGGGAGCTTTATTGTATTATCCAGGTATTCGAAAAAAAAGGCCAAACCGATCCCCGTGGTAAGACCAACCATCAGGGCCAGGAGCATATGAAGCTTTTTCCTGGGCTTAATCGGTGTCTCAGCAACCTCTGCCCTGTCCACTATGCGAATATTCCCTGTCTTCATATCTTCAGTCAGCGAGGTCTCCTTAAACCGGTTGATCAAGAGTTCATACATCTGCCTGGCGCTTTCCGCCTCGCGTCGAAGTACACCATACTCAACGGCCTTTTGGTTAAGATCGAGCGATTCCCTTTTTTGTTTGCCGAGGGCTGCCTTGAAAGAATTCTCCCTGGCCAGCGCCACCATGTGTTCATTTCTTAATGAGTTGACAACCTGGTTCACTTCCTGGATTTTTCGTTTCTGCAACGTCTCCAGCTCAGACCTAATGGCCACCATCTGCGGGTGTCTTTGTCCATATTTCTTGGAAAGCTCCGACACACGCTTATATAGCTCTACTTCCATTGACTTGATCTGCATTATCAGCTCATTGTTCAGCACCTCGGGTATTGAGTCGAGCATATCCGGTGTACCCACCAGGGCCATTGCCTGGCTGTAACGTGTCTCCGCCTCTACCCGCTTTGACTCCGCCTCTACAACCTGGGCATTGAGCTGGGCAAGCTTCTGCGCCGTTATATTTTCTACGTCACTCGAAAAATCGGTGACGATGTTATGTCTCTCCTTATAGCGGAGCAGCGCGTGCTCCGCCTTTTCCACCCTCTTCCGCTCCTCCTCAATCCGGCTATGAAGCCACTTAACTGCATCCTGGATAGCCATAAGCCTGGTTTCCAGGTTTTGATCAATATAGGCCCTGGCAAGCGTATTGGCTATCCTGGCAGCCAGAGATGGATCTTTGGCCTGAAAACTCACATCCACAAGCCTGCTGTTGCGTATCGGCTCAACGTCTATTCTGTCAATAAACTCAGATACAAGGGCTGAATCTTCTTCGTATTCTGACGATGCCTCGGAAATTGCCTTCTCTTCAGTCTTCAGAAGGTAAGCAATGGAGTCCGTCCAGAAACCAAAGGTCTCCCGTATAGAGCGGCTCAGGGTGGATATCAGGCCAGCCTTCGGCTTCGGCGAAAACTCTTCACTCTCCTCCAGATTGAGTCGCCTTATGACCTCCCGTGCTACAGTGCGGCTTTCAATGATCTTATACTGGGTCTGATAATAGTCCATGCCCGATGCATCTATGGCCATAACCTCCTGGATAGAGACCACGTTTGGGTTTTCCTTGTCGATAATAAGGCGAGCGGTAGCCTCGTAAACCGGCGTAGCAGTAAAGGCATGGATGGTCACAGTTACAACGATAACGGCAAGAACCGTAATAATAGTCCATCTCCGCTTCATGATCACGCGTAAATAATCACGAAGATCTACTTGCTCTTGTCCGGTCTTTTCCATACCATATTTAGAAAAAGCTCTCAGGCACCACGATCACATCATTGGGCTCGATTACAACATCCTGTATCTTCTTCCCCGCATCAGTAATGGCATCTACCTTCACCTCAATGATCTTTTCGACCCTATTCTCCACACGAATAATGCGGGTACGGTTTTGGGCCGCGATGCGCGTGAATCCTCCGGCCATACTTATGGCCTCCACAAGCGTAATCTCCCTATCGTCAAGCGGGTAAGACCCCGGGTGCAGAACCTGGCCTATAATATAAAAATGTTCTGCTGTCGGGATAAAGATGATATCCTCATCCGCCAAGTATAAGTTGGAAATCTGGTCTCTCCCTTTCAGCAGGCCCTGAAGATCTATGTTAATGACAATCTTGAATTCCTTGGATGTATTCTGGTTCTCCTTGCGAATGATCATGGCCCTGTTTCCTGCTCCCACAGGCTCAGCATAGCCCTCTCTGGCCCTCCTGATCCCTCCTGCCGTTGAAATGGCGTCCAGCACCCTCTCCTGGCCCTGAAGGGAATAGCTCCCGGGGTCTCTCACGGCCCCTAGGACCAGGAAACATTTGCTGTTGTATTCGTTCACCATGACGGAGACATGGGCATCAAGAAGATACTGTCCTTCGGCTAACTTGCGGGATATCAGTTCTTCAATCTCCGAGGTGGTGAGATTGTCCACATGAACCCGCCCTATCAACGGAAACGAAATAGATCCATCTCCTGAGACCCTCACCGACTCCTTGGAGAGGTCTTTCTCTTCATATACTGTGATCCTCAGGACATCGTTTCCTCCTACCCTGTAGTTGTCTCTATCTGAAACTCTGGTCTCCGGATATTTTGCAAGGTATCGAGCGGCAGAAAAATGCCTGGTCTCCTCTATGACTGTCCTTAGGTCCTCGCTTATGCCTTTGTCGTCCCGATCCTTCTTGATTTCTTGGAGCCTAGCCAGGTCTTCCTCTTTAAGCTTGGCATAAGATCCCTTTTGGACGGTTGTCACCTTTACAACGTCGCCGCCAAGACCACCGCACGCGGCTATAAGGACGATCATTGTCAGGCCCAATATACAATACAAAGGTTCCGACTTCCTCATAGTATTAAACATGCCTCAATATTCTCCTACAAAAGACTCCCCGTCAAGAAGAATGGACGTGAGTCCACAAAAAGCTCGATAAGACGAAAGGATCGGGTAGGCAGAAGGACATATCCCGATTTTCTGAGAACTTACGAATAGACGTAAGAAGATTTTGAAACTCTTCAGGATAACAAACATCCATCAAAAAAGGGGTCTGGTGGGGGACCCCTTTCTTGATGGATGAGTTGACACGTTGATGTTGTGGCCTTGTTTGGCCGACCAGGAGCAGACCTTTACGCCTCCCTAATAGACAGCATTCAACGAAACCATGAAGCGATTATCCTTAAAGTCTTCAGTCCTGTAATTTGAATCTCTTTTCCAGTAGTTATAACTGATCCCTGCGCTTAACCACTCTCTGATTTCGTACGAAAGGTCTATTTCGACCTTGTAGTTGTCATCCTCCCTCTGTTCCGTTACGGTTGCATCATAGTCATTCTCGTTGATTATCCCACCCACTGTAACTCTGAACTTTGTCAGGATCTCCTGCCATACGCTCAGACCTATGCCGGTATCCTCATAATATTCATTGGTGTCAGAGTAGGCCTCTCTCATTGCCCTAGTTATGACCAAGACAAGGCTTGTTGTTGGGGAGGCCTCAAAAGCCACAAGGGTGTCGGCAATCCAGATATCTTTATCATCATACCTGTTGCCGTTGACATCAACCTGATTGTCATAATCTTTCCACTGGAAACCAAAGTTCAGCTCTCCGCTCAACTTTGTTCCCGTATCCCACGTGAGGCCCAGATTTACCCTGTGAAAGTCAAAATCAGAATCATTGGCATCGGTCACTCCGAATTCTGAGGGATGAGAGAAATAGTCTCTCTCACCAAAATGATACCGGATAAAGCCCCATGTCTTTGGAAGTACTCGAATCTGAAATCCGGCGCCGAATTCATTGACGTCGTAATCCTGGGTATAGTCTTGCCTGAGATCGTAGTCTTGTTTATAAAAGTTGTAGTAGGCGAGGATCTTCAACCTGTCGCTGAAATTGTATCCGACCATAGTCTTAAGATCGTTAATCCAGCGATCCGTCTGCAAACCCAGATTGTATTCGTTCAGTGAGCTGTATGGGTCTTCGGTATCCGTGAAAACCTCATTAATGCCAAATAAAAGACCACCGGGTGCGGCATAGCCAACGGCAAGGACACCAGTGTGGGTCTCCCAGTCGTTGTCATCATTATCGTCATAGTAGGCCAGATCACTCTGGTAACCCAGACTCACGCTCCCTCGCTCACCAAGGCTGTAATATAGAACCAATGAAGGGTTGACATGGGTGATCCAGTCTGACTCCTCGTCCTCAGTAGTATTGTTGATCCCGCTTTCCAGAAAAATATTGTCATCATAGACGCCCTGGACAGCAATGCCAGGCAATATCTTTAAGTCGCCCACATGGATTCTGCCTTCCTGGGCCCTTAGATCGGCAGTTGAAATGACCAGAAAAATGAATACCAACACCGCAACAAATATCAACTTATTCATAAACACATCCCCTGGCTGTTCAGGTTCTTGGTTTAAGAGCCTTTTCTGTCGTCAGAAACCGATGTCGTCAGGGGGGACCGTGCCCGGAAGGACTGCCTTCCTCGAGATAGTGCTCCCATTCTTGGGAGCCCGTCTCCTCCTTTATTCTCTGCTCTTGCTCATCTGTCAAGCCTCTTTGCACGGCATCTCTGGACTCACCTCTTTCTTCAGCCGATGGCTCCCCCTTCAGCTCCAACCTGACCAGTTCGAGTGCCTTTTCAAGTAGATCCCGCTCACCCTGAGGAATGTGCTCGTTTCCTAAAAGGGCGTCAAGCGCCATGTAAGTAGCAACCAGCGTTAACCTGGTAGTATCGGGTTGGATGGACGCCTGATCCAAAGCCCTGTAAATCCCGCTGTAAGTGGCCAATTGTTCAGGCATCAATTGCTCAAAAAGGGTTGCCGCGTTGGGAACAAGCTCAGAAGCCCCACTCAGGGTAATATCCTCTTTCACGGTACCAGCGCCCAACGATACGTAGAACATGACGTTATTATAGACTGCGTCAATGGTTGTCCCTCTCAATCCGCAAACCGCCGTAGGTGTCTGTAGATAGTTTTTTCTTTTTGACGTCCCGCTCTTAAACCACAAAGAACCTACAAAACAGGAAATCCTGCGCACCAATTCTTCGCGCTCAAAAGGCCAGAACCCTTTCTTCACTTGCCTCTCCTGGATCATGGTGCTTGTGTATTTCCTGATCTTCATTAAGGCACCGTCATTAAACTTGATCTCAACATCACCATCTCTCGTCTGAATTCGATCACCAGGCATAAGGGGCATCCCTACCTTGGTTTCCACAAACGTCTTGCCGGACAGAACAATGACGTCACCCTTGAAGCTGGATACACTGGCGATAGGCTTTGCGGCATGAATCTGCGGGGTGAGGAAAAAAGCGCTCATACATGTGACAAGGAATAGATAAAGCACTCTGAATCTGGCATCCACGGCGGTCCTCCTTCTCAGGATTATGGATGATGAAAAAATTCCTAATGATATAGGAAAATTAGAATCTTTTGTGTATATTATTATTGATAAAACCAAATATTGATTTTTTTAATTCAATTTATAAGACTGTAACATCCGGTGTCAAGGCTTTTGTTTTGTTAGTGCACCGATAAGTTCTACGTCCGGATAAAACATCCAAACAAATTTTGCTATGCTGTCGGTCAATGCTTTCCGCCCCTGCAGACCCTGGGCCTTTCTGTAGTGACGTAGGGCTTTTTCCCAGGCAACGGGCCATGCAAGGCTGCCCGGATCTGTAATCTTCGAGCGGTAGATCCAATAGTGTCCCATCCTGACGTGTTGCTGAGGAATTCTATCCCCGGCGAAATAGGCGGCCCTTTCCATGGACACATCGGCCGCTGGAAGCCATTTCCTGTAATAATCAGGACGCTCTCTCATAGAGAGATATTCCCATCCCAACCGAATATGGTATCGTGCTTCAAAGGGATTAAGCCGAACGGCCTCCTCCAAGGCCCTGATAATTTCCTCCTGACAATCCTGCCGGTCATGCGTCCAATTCTCCGCGTCCTGCGGCCTGCAGCCCGCATCCCGGATCCTCACCAATTCCCATGCCTTCTTATACCTGTAATGCGCGTTCCAGCTGTCCCACTCAATGGCCTTTCTGATCTCGCCAAGGGATGGTTTCTGGTCCCTGTTTAACGTGGCATTGCCGATCGTATCGCAACAGGCTTCGGCCACAAAGTGCCTTATAGTCCACATTCCGGTCCAGATGATGAGCCCGAGAACCATCAACAGGACCAGAATCCCCTTATACTTCAAGGGAAACACATGGTTACGATAAAGCCTTTTGTCTTTCCCTCGATGTCGTTTTAGGTGGAGGGCGCTATGACCAATTGCCATAATGGCAACAAGCATCAAGAAGTTGGCTGGGATGTGAAGGTTAAAATCAGAACATGAATGGATCGCCATTGCTATCATTACGGCTAAAGGCATGACCCCCAGGCAGACGACGAATGGATCAGTTCGTCTCTTCCACAATTTTATTGTACGATAAAGATGATAAGATATCCCGGCCAACAACAAAGCCATACCTATAATTCCCGCTTCGGCCAAAAATTGTACCCAGTCATTGTGTGCATGCCGGAGAAATATTTCTTTGTCTTCGTGGGCCTGGTATTTGGCGTAGGCGTATTTGAAGTTACCCACCCCTATACCCACTAATCTGTAATCGTGAAACATATTGATGGTCTTTTGAGCGTATCTCTTTCTGATATCAAGACTGACATCAAAGGACTTGAATCGGTTTGCAGTGTATTCAATGCCGATATTAATTGCGTAGACTGCAGTAGTAAAAAATATTAAGAGTATAATGAGCCCCTTTCTTCGGTGGTCCCTCCTGGAAATAAAAAACAGACTCATACACAACATGGACCCGGCGGCTGCTATAATTCCTCCCCTGGAGGCAGAAAAAACAAGCCCAATTCCCATAATGGCGCCCGCAAAGACAATTAAAAGTCTCTTATTGGATATTTGTTCCTCTGACAGGAACCGCGAAATTCCTGCACGCAGGAGGGTTTTGCTGTCCGAGATCACCCTTGTTTTTCTCCTGCCATTGAAGAGCGCGGCCGAATAAGCCGCAGCCAGCAGCAGGCCCATCTCCATCAACCCTGCGAAATGGTTTCTGTTTATGTAAGTTCCAGTAACGTCCTTGACATAATCCGTCTTCTTGTACCACCAAATATGCCCCGAGTCGGAATAGGTTTCTACCAGGCCATAGAGGGCCTCAAAGCAACCTG
>JAXHTA010000148.1:0-8621 GCA_034190285.1 Thermodesulfobacteriota bacterium
GAAAAAAGGAGGGCCAATCTCTATTACAAATTTGGCAAGGAGGATTATAATCTGCCGCACCTCTATCATCTTGTCCTCAATATGAGCAAACTCTCTCTGGAAGAGGCTTTGAGGCAAGTCCTCGTTTTGGTCAAGAAATAGAAGTGGCTAATTTCTTAGGCGTATAGGTGATAGAGGATATACGCCTGAGACGAATAGACCCCGGTGTGGCGGAGGTGGCTTTTGGGGCGAGGGGAGTCCACCATAGACGGCAGGCAACCGGTGCCTTTATACTGGAGGTGATGCGATGATCTATGTTAATAGATCAATCCCCGTCCCACATGGCTACACATGCCTACTGGTTATATTTTGTCTAATGCCGAGGTTATGGCTCTTCTGGCAAGGACTCTAACCATCTTTTTCCTGTATTCCTGAGAACAACCGCTGATATTGGGAAGAGGGGGAGCCTCACTATAGGCAGCTTCGCTTACCTCCTTTATCAGATTATCCGTAATCCTTTTGCCCACGAGGATGTCTTCAGCGATTGCTACTTCGACCGGTTTTGAGGCAACCGCTCCAATTACTAGTCTTGCCTCCTCACACACACCGCCTTTTGAGTCAAGTGATATGTTAGCGGCCACACCGACAAGTGCAAAATCTATCGCCTCCCTCAGTCTCAGTTTAAGATAAACCCCTGCGCTGTACTGAGATGGATTCGGTAAAATGACCTCAGTTAAAATATCGCCCGGACCAAGTGTAAAGGGTTTCTTCCCATCACCTGTGAAAAGAGTCCTTAATGGAATGACCCTCTCGCCTTCAGGGCCATTGATCTTTACTTCCGCTCCAAGCGCTATGAGGGAAGGCGCTGTGTCCCCGCTGTATACGGCATAACATACATTGCCTTTAGGAGAAGGAAAACCCTGCCAGGTCTCAAAACCGCTACAATTGGCTTCCTCGCCCCCCAATTTGTAGCAGACGGGCCGACACTTCCTCCAGAAATGCGACTGGTTGTAATATATACATCTTGTATCAAGACATATATTGCCCGCAATTGTACCCGCATAACGGTGCTGTGGAGCACCCACATCACCAGCCGACCGTGCAAGCATGGGAAATTTCTCTTTGACTATTGCAGATTCCTCTATCGAATTCAGGGTGGTTAACGCCCCTATCCTCAAGTTCCCGTTCCCATTGTCAATATATTCAATATTTCTTATCTCTCTTAAGCTGACAAGTTGCTTGGGAGTTGTTACCCTTTGCTTCATGCTAACCAGGATGTCGGTTCCCCCTGCAATGAGCTTTGCCTCCCTCTCTTCCGAGAGTACGGCGATCGCCTCGTCTATCGTCTTGGGCAACACATACTCAAATCTTGGTAAACGCATATTGCTTCCTCCTTCTTCACAATTATGCTTCATTCTCTGCTGCGGCGCTTATCGCTTCGACTATCTTTACATAACCTGTGCACCGGCAGAGATTGCCCGAGATAGCCCTTTTTATCTCATGCTCGGTCGGCGAAGAATTTCTATCAAGCAAGGCTTTGGCCGACATAATCATACCGGGGCTACAGAACCCGCACTGAACACCACCATGATCCACGAATTTCTGCTGAAGAGGATGCAATTTGCCGCCTTCTGCCAGACCCTCTATTGTCAGAATATTTCTTCCCCGGGCTTCGACCGCTAGAATAAGGCAGGAATTAAGCGGCTTCCCATCAAGCAAAACCGTGCATGAACCACAATCTCCAAGATCGCAACCCTCCTTTGTTCCAGTCAGGCCAAGATTCTCTCTCAAAACCTCTAAGAGCGTCCTGTGTGTGTCGATGGCAATCTCGTATGTCTCACCGTTCACCTTTAGTTCTACTAATGTCTTCATCTTAAACATCTCCTTTATGAGCACCAGTTTGGCCTTTCGGAGATAACCCCTACCGGGCCAAAAGAGACCGTTTTAAAAAGCCGCATCACAGATTTTTCACAGACCCTCGCACCCCCCTATTACGCGCAGCAACCACAGAAAAGCCTGTGCCTTGAACGGCAGCTGGGAGGTGGCCCTGTTGAATATGATTATCCGATGGAAATTCAACAGGGTAGCCAGAAAGGGATAGAGTTTCAGGATTCCCCTCACCCTGATCACTCCCACCCGAGATGGGATTAGGCAGGGGAGGGCGGGGAGTGAACCACACTTACGACTCGGTGTCATATGAAATGCGGCCCTAAACGTTCTCCATTAACCAGATTAATCGAGAAGATATCCTATCCCTTTCCCATAAGCCAGCGCAAGGTCTTGTCTTTCAATGCCTGATCAAAACTGAAGTGCATACAGCAGACCTTGCAGAGGCCACAGCCAATACATTGTTTCTCATCCACATAAATGGTACTGGTAGAAAGTACGATGGCGCCCACAGGACAGGCGTGAACACACATTGGAACTCTGCAATTCTGCCTACAGACTATTTGCATATCTTAAGTATTTCACCCTCCATTAACTCAGTATTTTTTTCGCCTCTTCCGAATCCGCATCCATGATATAGGGGATGCCTGATACTTCTGCACATTCTCTTGTTAAGGCCGTTAGATCTTCTCTCTTGATATGTTTCACATTGCTTTTTCTCAAACCCGCCAGAAACTGTTGTAGACCAGTACCAAGCCGGTCAAAGTAATTGCATAACCCCATAGCCCCAGCCGGAATTCTTCCAAAATCATTGCCATATTTTTCCTTCATTTTATGGGCGCAGGAAAAGGTTCGAAGTATTGTATCCTGATATTTCTGGGGGTCTTTAGAGAACCTTTCCTTTATCAAGTGTCCATGTGTCCTTCCCACCATGGCCGCAGCCATCGCTCCCCTCCCCATACAGACAGATGTGATATATGGGGCGCCCAGGGCAAGGGCCTTAACTATCTGATCCTCCAGAATAATTCCTCCTGCTATTGCGCAGTCTGGAATAAACCATCCCATCTTTTCTATTCTTCTCAGATATCTGTACAATAGGCTTTCAATGTAAACTGTTGGAATGCCATACTCATTCATCATCCGCCACGGAGTCATTCCGCTGCCACTCCCACTGCCGTCAACAGTCAACAGATCAACTCTTGCCTTCGACGCACACTTTATTGCTAGGGCAAGATCCCTGCTCCTGTAGGAACCTGTCTTAAGGGAAATATACTTCGCTCCAATATTTCTTAGCCTCTCTACCTCTCTTAGAAGCCCTTCTTCATCTATAAGGCTGCTTTCACCATGCACTTCCAGTTCTTTAACAGCGCCGCATTCTATCATTTTGTCTGTTAACGGGTCATCCGGATCAGGGATGACCGAATAACCTCTGTTCTTCAATTCCCTGGCATCCTCAATGGACGGGGTTTTGTTCTGCCAACAAATAGATCCCGCATCCTGTCCCCATTTAATCTCAATCCCTTCTACACCAAGGCGCTCGATAACATATTCCGGGACCCCTCTTTTCATATCATCTTGATTACATTGAACAAAAATCTGACCTGAACCGTCATGCCAATCTTTAAAACACGTGATTCGTCTTTCCATTTCAGGAGATCTGACTATACGGCCACCCTGGAGGTCGCTCTGCGCATCCATACCGCACACATTTTCGCCTACAGTTACAATGGTCCCACAAATTGCGGCCCCAATCGCAATGGACTCCCAGTTGACTCCTGCGATATCTGTACTACCTAATGCCCCAATTAAGCAGGGAGTGTCGAGTCGGATCTTTTCTTCGACTCCTATATGCGCGGAAATGTCGATATCCATGACCTTTGCAGGCTTTGAACCTTCTTCAGAACCATCTGACCTTGTGCAACTTCCTTGGATGTTGAAATGAGAAAAGTCGACGGGATAATCCTTTTGTGATCCTGAGATAGTCGTCCCAAAAGGCCTTGGATAAAGAAGATCCCTGCCTTTGAGAGCAGAGCTCCCTACCTCACAATATCCCGGGCAACCATCAAGGCAGCTGACACATAACCCGGATGACGGGGATATTCCCACCCTGTTTGTAGTTAGAGTAGCCGGACTAATATTTGGTATGCTAAAAGACATTCTTTCTTCTCCAAGACATAAGGTTTTCAACAAATCAGATCCAAATCCTGATTTAGCCAGAGAACGTCTTGGGGTTTGTTGGATTAGGCCTCATAGATAGTGCCGAACGAAAACTGTCCTTTTCGCCCATATCTGCGTCAGACTCAGATTTTAATCCTCGAAATACTCAATGTATTCCTGCGGTTGAAATCTTCGTCTTCCTTGATCTGAACGAAAAATCCTGGTTTCCGGTCAGACACTAGATACTGTAATCCAGAAGACATAGAGAGTTCACGAAGGTCATCCATCTGGCCATAATGTTGCGTTCTAAGCAGCGCTTCAGGATTTGAGAAATGGGGTATAAACAGCGGTTTAGCGCAGGAATAACAGAAACCGGCCCCGGAGGGGCTGTCCTGCGCTGGATTTCTTAGCCAACCTGCGCTTCAATAGAGCAAATACAGTTTGGGACGGCCCGTATAATTTCCGTTTGGTTATAAAGCTGCCCTCAGGGTCTTCCCCAGGGCTATCAAGCTGTTTAGGTTATGTAGGGGCAAGAAATAAGAAAGATGAGGCATGACGGCCTGGATGCCCCTGCACAGGGGTTGATAATCGGGACTCCCGAGGAGAGGGTTTAACCATATTATCTTGTGACAATGCTCTTTTAGCTTTTTTATTTCGGTTTCTAACAGCCCAGTGTTGCCTGTATCCCATCCGTCGCTTATGATCACTACCACTGATTTTCCGTTCAACATGGTCGGCGCATATTCATTGTTGAAGGCCTGGAGGCAAGAGCCAATCTTTGTGCCCCCTGACCAGTGAAGTACATTTTTGGCTATCTCATTCAGCGCATCACCCATATCCCTCTTTTTCAGCACTTCGGTGACCCTTGTTAGATGCGTACTGAATACGAAAGTCTCAACGCCACTAAGTCTATCCTGCATTCCGTAGATGAACTGGACAAAGAATCTGGAGTAGCTATCCATAGAACCGCTCACATCGGCTAATGCTATCAGCTTCGTCTTTTTTATCTTTCTTTTCCTCCTGGCTATTTGAAAGACATCACCTCCATATTTCAAATTCATACGCAGTGTCTGCCTCAAAGCAAGCTCATCGCCTCTGGGATCAAGCTTTCTTCGTCTGCTTTTTTTTGTGGCAATCTTTGATGCAATTTGTACTATTACCTCTTGTATTTTTTTTACATCCTCATCAGTAAAGGCGCTAAAATCCTTGGTGGCTAAAGTCTCGACAGGACTGTATTCAGGAATCTGTGCTTCATCTTCTGCTCCGTCCGGTTTTTCACCGGTCCATGATTCTATAAACAGGCCTTCCTTGGTCCCTTGCTCCTTGTCCCCTTCTTCCCTCTCATCATTATCGTTTTCATCATCCCCCGTCTTTTGGGCGTCCTTAGTGTCCTCAGAAAACCTCCAGAAATGCTGGAATGCCTGATCGAAAACAGGAATATCCTTTTGATGCGAGACGAGATTGGCCTTTAAGGCATGGTAGAAATCTTCTCTATCGGCGATATTGATGTGTTTCAGGCTGCTGATGGAATCAAGTACCCTGCCCATAGTAATATTGATCTTGAGCCTTCCCAGGATGCGGCAGAAAAGCAGCATACTCTGAATGATGCCCTTTTTTTGAATATCGGCGGAGGTTTCAGTCATTTGTTCAATTGTAGATGTGTCAATATTATTCATCTTGTATGTAGAGACGGTATTTTGAGATTAGCTGCAGCATAAGGTCCACGGCTCTGTTATACTTTCTTTCCCGATTTCCGTCCTAAATCGTGATATGTCCTGGTTGTGTTTGAAGATACACCCAAGGGTCTGTTCCGTCGTCTCTCTATCAAGCTCATCCTTGTTGAGTGAAATCAGAGCCAGTGCCCAATCAAGAGTCTCAGCTATCCCCGGTTTCTTGTTGAAGTCTATCTGACGAATTTCTTGCATAAAACTACAGATCTGGTTCGCCAGAGTCTCTTTGATCTCCGGGATTCTTGTGGTCACTATCTCGTATTCCTTTTCGAATGTGGGATAGTCGATCCAATGATAGAGACATCTTCTCTTTAAGGCGTCATGCAGTTCCCTGGTTCGGTTGGAGGTAATCACAACAACAGGATGTCTTCTTGCCTTTATGGTTCCTATTTCAGGGATACTGATCTGGAAATCGGAGAGTATTTCCAACAGAAAGGCCTCGAATTCTTCATCTGAGCGATCGATTTCATCGATCAGCAATATAGGTGGCAAATTGGAGTCGGTTTGAATCGCCTCCAGAAGAGGCCTCTTTAATAAATACTTCTCACTGAAGATGGTGCTTTCTATATCTTCCCTTGAGCCACCCTTGATTTCCTCCATCTTGATTGCCAGAATCTGCTTGGAGTAGTTCCATTCGTAAAGAGATGTGCTCACATCCAGACCTTCATAGCACTGTAGGCGTATCAATTTCGTACCCAGCACCTGGGCAATAACCTTGGCCACCTCGGTCTTTCCGACCCCAGGCTCGCCTTCAAGCAGTATCGGTTTTTCGAGGGCCTGGGCAAGGTAAAGTATTGTTGCCAGGGCTCGGTCGGCAATGTACTTGTGGCCTTTCATATCTGACAGGATATCTTCTATGGATTTCAGCATCTTAAGCTACCTCACTTTTCGCTGTGAATACCTGGGAGGCTGTCCCGGAATAGCTCTTTTTGCGGCGGGCAAGCTGCACGAGGTCCTGCTGCCTCCCGGCGGGTTTCCCGGTTCGGCAATCTCTGCCTTAAACTCAGATTTTAATCCTCAAGAATTCGCGATATATTTCTTTTCAATCAGACTCAGACTCGCCTTGATCTCGATTGTAACCTACTGGTTTCAGTCAAATAGTGCCTATGTCTCGCAGGTTGTCTTGGGCCCGGCAGTCTTACCTTCTCTCCTGACCTGTATGATTTCAGCTATGATACTTATTGCTATTTCTTCAGGGGTCTCCGAACCTATATCCAAACCGATAGGGGCATGGACTCTTTCCAGTTGTTCCCCGGGAATGCCCTTTTTCTGGAGGTTGGAGAGAACCGTCCTGTTCTTGGCCCGGCTTCCGATCATCCCAACATACTTCGGTTCAGTTCCCATCGCCCACTCCAGTGTGTCCTGATCGTATTTGTGACCTCTGGTTACGATTACAATGTAATATGGCTTGACGGGCTCGAGTCTTTTAAAAAGTCCCCCAAAATTCTCGGCAAATACTTCATCGGCTTCGGGAAACCTTTCCCGGTTCGCAAATTCTTCCCTGTCATCTGCTACGACTACCTTAAACCCGACCATCTTCCCGATCCTTGATAAATAGAGTGAGATGTGCCCTGCCCCAAAAATGTATAAGGTCGGTTCTGAGAAGATCGGTTCTATCAAGATATCGGATATACCGCCACATATCATGCCGGTCTCGATAGTTTCAGCGTCTGGAGACTCTTTTCCGGTGAGATCGAAGTGAAGGACTTTGGACTTCCCTTCTCTCATTACCTTCTGGGCCTCTTCCAGGACTAATGCCTCCAGGTTGCCGCCGCCAATTGATCCTAAGATAGACGCGTCGCTTCTGATCAGCATTTTTGACCCCACTTCCCTGGGAGTGGAGCCCTTTATCGAAATTATAGTGGCAACGGCGGCATTCCCTCCTTCAGATTTGATCTTGATAATCTCTTGATAAATATCTTCCATAAGTCATCACCCCCGAAAAATCATTTGTGGTTGAAGTCTGTAAAACCCGTATCTTATGCTCATTTATGAGATAGGTTCGATGAATATCTGTGTATCCCCGCCCGAGATAAATCCAGTCTCCACATCTTCATGCAGCTTGAAGCTGAAAAGCTGCGCCTCGCCTTTTTCAATCACCTGCTTGGCCCTTTTAAGCACCTCGTATTCAAGGCCACCCCCACCCATAGTCCCAATAAAGGTTCCATCGCTTTTAAGCAGTATCTTCGCCCCCTCTTCTCGTGGTCCTGGACCCTGTATGGAGAGTATAGTTGCCAGGGCGGCCTTCCCTCCCTCGGATTTGACCTTAATGATCTCTTTGAATATGTCTTGCATATCTGCTGCCTCGGACCTTCATCGGCCATTAAGTTGGTGGCCATCCACCAATATAAGACCAAGAGCATTAAGTGGTGTCCAATTGACGCAGGGATTGCGGAAAAGGGCCATTTTTTGATGGACACTCAAGGCCCGTCATTCTTCGATCAGGGTGAACATGTCATGGCAATTCATCATCGCCACCTGCTGTGAAGTCAAATGGGAGTATGGCTCTATTTCCGCCCTTATCTTCTTGTCCCTTCCGACAAAGACCACACACTCGTTTGAAGTATCAATTCCTTTGATGATTAATCTTCCATTTCCCACGGTCGCCCCAGAATAGCCTTGCACCGTATCGATAAGACAGCCCCCTGCGTTCAGGGATATCGACAGCTCTGGGTCTCTCATCCCTGTGTTCATTTTTCTCATTACTTTCAATGCTATCTGGACACCGATGGTCAATCCCACACATTCTTCTCCGTGGAAGTTGACAGCTTCCAGGGTAAGGATATCAATCAAGTGCTCATCGGATAATCTCAGATAGATTGGACTCATATAGCCGGTTTGTGCGTTTACGACAGAATCCCAGCCAGG
>JAXHTA010000149.1:0-8536 GCA_034190285.1 Thermodesulfobacteriota bacterium
AATGACTCCATCTATCGTCGGGAGTCCTTTCGGCACCATCCAGTCGTATGGCCCTGCAATTGAGGAAGAACCCAACGACATGACTAAACATGTCAATGCGACAATGATTATTCCTTTTTCTTTGATTGAGCTAGACATCAGCTAACCTCCTTACTCCTCTCTTTGTGACATTCTTGCCCCGACAGAAGGCATAGTTCCCCTCGCGCGGCCGGGAAGAAGACCGTAACTGGCGATTCCCCGAGTCGTTATTCAAAAAACGGCCACAGGTAGTAGAACCCGGCTCCCAAAGAAACCGCCCGTTCCGCTAGACCCAGTTCGAGTAGACTAATGCGTCCCCCATGCATCCGGGCATCAACTGAATGATAGAGGTTGTCGTCCGGGAATTCGGCGCGTCTGTAAATGACAACTCTGCAGCCCTCCCGAAGTCCGGCAAGTTCCCTGGCATGGGAAAGGGCATCATCCATGTAACCGATTTCGTCCAAAAGCCCTATCTTCTTGGCCTCTTTTGCCACATAGATCCGACCGGTGGCGATATCTGTAACATCCTGGGGGGCAATGCCCCGATGTTTTCTTACTATACCGAGAAAGTTTTCTCCAAGGTCATTTATAATATCCTGGAGGATCTTCTCCTCTTCATCCGTGGCCCTCCTGAAAGGCGAGGCCATATCCTTGTTCTTTCCGGATTTGTTCACCGGAACGTCCACTCCGATCTTGTCCATAAGATCCGCAAGAGTTAGACGCAGGACCATTACACCTATGGAACCGGTTACTGTAGTGGGATGGGCCAGGATATAATCCGAGGCCAGGGCGATATAGTATCCACCGGAGGCGGCTACATCCATCATAACCGCTACAACCTTGGCACCTGTCCGTTTCTTGAACGCCATGATTTCATGATATAGGATATCAACTGCCGTAGTGGAGCCGCCGGGGGAGTTTATCTTTAGCAATACGGCCTTTACGTCTTTGTCTTTTTCGGCCAGCCTGAGCCGTGAAACAATGTCCTGGACCACGCTTGGCCGGTTTCGAAACACCCTTCTCACGGGTGAATCGGTGATAACTCCCCTGACGGTTATCAATAGGATCTTCTCTTTGCCATCACCCTTAAGGGTATATTCACGCAGCGGATCCGCTATTCCGGGAAAAAGCGTGATCTTCGGGACTGAGCAGCCTCCCTCAAAAAGCGCGGCACCTGCGAGCATGAGAAAAACCCAATTATGTATATTCAACAATTTCCGGCAATTCAATTGGATACCTTCCCTCGTTACCGCCTTTCAAAAGAAGAATCAACCTGGACTATCTTAACTCAACAAGTTAGAAGAGTAACCGTTCACCGTTTACGGTTATCGTTTCAAAAAGACCATGAAATGTGATGCGTAAACTCTTACACCGAAAACAACTCCATCAGGTCACCGATATCATCAAGCTCTTCAAGGGAACGCAGAATCTCCAATGCCTTTTCCACCGCCTGAGTTGGCAAAATACCAGCGCCATTTCGCCTGAATTTGTCGAACAATTCTTCGTCTTCCACCATGCTGTTAACAGGCCAGACATCTCTTTCAGTGTATCTCTTCTCTTTTCCTGTTTCTTTATCCTCTACCACGACTTCAACTATGTGCCTTTTGGCCTCATGTTCCGGGCTTGCCGGCGTAGAGATATTAACTTTTCCCATGAACTCTATGATTGCCCGATCATTGTAAGTCTCTTCTACCTGCCATTTGTGCCCTATTTCTATTCGGTGGGCGGCCACTGAAAAAACGTAGGCCGTGCTGAACTGGGCGTCAATGTGGTTTGCAATCTTTCTGTTCTTCCACAAAGAAAGCTCTGCAAGCAGGTTCAACACGACGTTAAGCTCGTTGATATCTTCGGGTTGAATATTGAACTTGTCGATAATTGCGTAGAAGACGTCAAGCGCCCCGTGCATCGCACCGCAACACGGGTATCTCTTGAAACCCACCATATCAGGCAGAAACCAATATGTGCCGAGCCCCCTGCTTACCTGTCCAGGATCCCACCCGTCCGCCGCAAACGATTTCCAGAAAGCAAAGTCTCCATCAAGAACATTTTTGTCGCCGATGTATCCTGCCCCGGCAAGCAGGGCCGCCGTTACCTGGGCCTGTGATATCCAACCGGACGGGGAGAACTTAGACATAGAGGAAGGGACTGCCTCGGCAAATTGAAGCAGCGTGGGGACTGGACACATGTATCCCCCTGTGCCGAACGCATGCTCTATCTTGCCGGGATCAAATTCCAGGATTTTTACCACTCCGGCAATGCCACCAAATATGTTCACGCCATATCCGTGAATGGGAGGATAGACAAACATGCCCCGTTTTGCAGTTTCCTTGAAAAAGCCGGCAGGGGGCTTGAGCCCCATGCAAATCCTCTGGGCGATCTCATGGGCAAGGGCTATTGAGACAATCAGGTCCCTACCACAGACCTTTTTCCATTCCGCAACGGCAAGGGGAGCGGACAGGACAAAGGGGGTGATGTGCCCGAAGGGCGCACAAAGGGCGTCATAATCAAGGGCCGTAAGAAGCTCTCCATTTACAAATGATGCCAGAGGCGCCGGGGCTTTTTCCCTTATACCTATTATAGTCGCTTCCGGAGAACCGCCAGCATTTCGGGCGAATGAAAGGCAGACATTACCCTTTCTCGTGTGTAGCCCTTCTAATGCACAGCCAATGGAATCGATCAGGATTTTTCTGGTCTGTTCAATGACTTCATACGGAAGATCATCAAATCTGATCCCGGCAATAAAGTCGGCCAGAATGGATGTCGTTTTTGCCATACTCGTTATTGTCCTTTATTTGCGGTCCTGGTAAAAATATACTGACCAGGCATATTCCCGTAAAGATAACGCCGGGCCGCCTAATTGTCACCTAAATTCGCAAAGCATAGACAAGGCGACCCTAAAAAACCTCCCTTTGCAGGTCTTTTGGAAGGTTCAGATAAAAGTGTCCTTCCTCAATCTTGCCTCTCTTGAGGCATCCGTTGCCGTAGATTCGGCATTTAAGACACAGTTCCTCCAAAGTCGCATCGAGTTGCCCTTGATCGAGCAGGCCGCTTTTCGCCAGCCTCACAAGGACTCTAATCCTGAACCGATCCATCCCCTTGTACCGGGTGGATAGCTGATCCGGTTGTCCACCTTCTTTCACCACAAGCTGTTGCTTGATCAGGTACACGGGATGCCGACAGGCAATCCTGAGCCACAGATCGTAATCTTCACAGGCCGGAAGGCCCTCATCGAATAGGCCCACACCCTCCAGAAGTGAGCGTTTCAACATGACCGCAGACGGGCTGATCAGACAGAGTTTCAAGGACGGGAAAAAGACATCTCCCGATGGTTTCAGGTGTTTTTTACGTGGGTTGACACGGCGTCCGTTTCTGATCCACATCTCTTCGGTCTGACACACGAGGGCCTGCGGATTGTCTTTGAAGAAGCCCGCCTGGACGGCCAGTTTTCCGGGCATCCAGTAGTCATCGGAATCCAGAAAGGCGACAAGTGGGGAGGTGGACATTCTTATTCCCGTGTTCCTTGCCGCAGAGACCCCGCAATTGGTTGAATGCCCGATATATTTGATCACACCGCCAAACCTGGCCAGGGCATCCCGAGTCCCGTCGGTCGACCCATCATCAACGACAATAATCTCGAAATCGGTGAATGTCTGGTAGAGGACTGATGAGATGGACCGAACCACCTTGTGCGACCTATTAAATGTGGGGATGATGACGCTTATGACTGCCATCACAGGGCCTGCCAAATCAAGGCCACGAATCCGGCCACAAAGAAGGTCCCTTCCACGAGGGCCTCGAACCTAAGGCTGGGATAGAGCCAGCGCCTTTCATGGGCCAGGAGGCAAAAGCACAATAAAAATAGAGGGATGAGAATAACATACGAAAAGGGGCCGACCACTCTCAGGATTGCCCCAGCCACCAGGACCGTTCCGGTTGTCAGGACAATAAACTTGAGAAGTGCCGTAGTCCTTTTCTTTCCGATGATAATAGGCAAGGTCTCAGTCCCCACAATCAAATCTCCCTGGACCTGAAAGATGTCGAATATAGCGGATCTCGTGTAACTCATTAAAAAAACGACTAAACTTGACAATATCGCCGCTGGCCAGATAATACGGTCAATAGCCAACAACGGCAGGACACCGATGACTGCCGTCCAGGCAAGGGCCTCGGACAGGCTCCTTGACCCGGGGATGTCTTTGATCTTGGCATAAGGGAACCGGTTGCGTATCCTCTTGGGGACAACCGGTATGCTGTATACGATTCCCAGGAAACTCAACCCGCACAGGGCAAGAAACGTGGCCACGCCTATGCTGTAGGACAGAGCAAGGGCGCCGGCGACGGCGGTGATGCTTGCAAAGACCAACATACGTTTGTGCCTTCTGAGGAATGCCGCCCTTTCGGGATCATTGTAGGCGCTGGCCCCTTTGTCCAGAAAGCGATTCAGGACATGCATGGCAAAGACATACAGGAAGGCCAGAAAGGGAAAAGCCCACCCCGGGTTCGTCTCAGAGAGAACAGAGGCGGCATGGGCAAAGAAAAAGGCTCCGGCCGCTCCAAGGAGATTGCTCAAAACAAGGAACTTAAGGGTATGGCTTGTCCAACGGAATAGGGCGGCCTCTTTTCGTCCCCGGATACCTTCAATTTTCCCCACCACTTTCTTGATCATCCAGTTGGGTGTGGATGCTCCCGCAGTGACCCCAACCGTATTCATCCCCGAGAGAGTCTTCTTGTCCAGGTCCTTCTCGGTTTCCACGTGAAAGGTGGGAAGGCCAGCCTCCCTTGCCACCTGGGCAAGTCGCCTGGTATTGCCGCTGTGGTATCCGCCCACCACGACTACCGCGTCAACATGGTCTGCAAAGGACCTGACTTCCCTCTGCCGGTCGTGGGTTGCCTCGCAAATGGTTTCGAAGACCAGGACATCGGGAAATCGTTCACGAAGTACACCCACTACCTCGCGGTATTTCTCTTCGTTCTGTGTAGTCTGGGCGACTACAAACGGCCGGTCCAGGTGCGGCAACCGGGAGACGTCATCCGGGTCATTGATCACATATACATGATCAAGACCGTAACCCATCAGACCCACGACCTCCGGGTGATCCTTGTCGCCCACAATAATTGCTGAATAGCCTTTCCTGGAATAGGAGCGGATGATGGCCTGGACCCTGGCCACCCTTGGACAGGTGGCGTCAATGATCTTCAGTCCTGAGTCTTTGATGGCCCGGCGTTTATCAGGGGACACACCATGGGCCCTGATTGCTATCGTACCGTCTTGAAGACCTTTGATGTCTTCGATGGGCTTCACGCCTTTTGATGCAAGGAGTCCAAGGACCTGGTTGTTGTGGATAAGCGGTCCGAAGGTGAGAAGGCCGCCCTTCCCCTTATTGACTTCTGCCAGCACCATCTCCATGGCGCGGCGGACCCCCATACAAAATCCTGCTGTTTTTGCGAGTCTGACCTTCAACTGTTTCGGTGCTCCAGGGCAGAGAAAAAGTGATCCAGTGCAGAGATCAATGTATCCAAATCCTCAATTCGGGTCATGGTACCGCGAAAACGGCCGCTGAGCGGCAGTCCCTTTGTATACCAGAGAAGGAGCCCTCGCATGACCCTGGCGGCCCTAGCTTCATCCAGGGAAAGAGTCAGGAGGCGAAAATGCTGCATAATCACGGCCCTGCGTTCCTGCAATCCAGGCCGGCGCAATGGAAGACCGTTTTGCAGCTCCAGAATTTGCCTGAAAATCCAGGGATTGCCCCTGGCCCCTCTGCCGATCATAACACCGTCGCACCCTGTCTGTCTTTTCATATCGAATGCGCAAAACGGATCGAAGACGTCTCCGTTTCCTATGACAGGGATTCTTATACGCTCCTTGACCTTGGCGATAATATCCCAGTCGGCGCGACCTGAAAAACCCTGGGTAACAAACCTAGGGTGCACCGTGACCGCATCCGCACCACAGTCTTCCATGAGCTGGGCAATCTCGCATGCAACGGGCTGATCGGGTGACCACCCGGCCCTTAGTTTTACGGTCAGAGGCACGGGACAGACCCTGCGCACGGCAGAGACGATCTCCTTTGCCTTTTGGGGTGTACGCATCAGGGCCCCGCCTGCACCGGTCTTGACGATTTTTCTGGATGGACAACCCATATTGATATCAACAATGTCCGCGCCCGCCTCAACGACCACCTCTGCGGCAGCGGCCATTATCTCGGGCTTGAAGCCAAAAAGCTGGACCGATAGAGGACCTTCATCGGGATGGCCTTTTAAATAGGCCAAAGTCCTTTTATGAGCCAACGCCAACCCCATGGCACTGACCATCTCCGTGGTGACCAGTCCGGCCCCCATCTTCTTGACTATAAGACGGAAGGGCAGATTGGTGATGCCTGCCATGGGGGCCATAACTAGCCAATTCTCTAGTTCTTTGTTGCCGATATAAAGCATTCTTGGGCGGCCTATCAGGTCTGTCTTGGGACAATAGCGCCGACAGGACAAACATCAACACAATCAAGGCATTTTTCGCAGGGAAGGGATGGCAGATCCTTCGCACCATAGAAACTGATCACTGTATCAAGCCCTCTACCGGCAAAGGTCAAAAAGGGTTGTTTATGGGTCTTGCCGCAAACAAATATGCACCGCCCGCACAGGACGCAGCGATTGGGATAGAAATCCAGAACAGGGCTGACCTGGTCTGTTTCGGGTGCTTTCAGAATTTGCTCCAGTCGCTTTGGCTTCAGGCCCACCTTCAAGAACCCGGCAATGCGCTGCAACTCGCATCTCTTGTTTGCCGGGCACTCCTTGCAGGCCACATGGTGGACCGAAAGGAGTAGTTGAAGGGCCATGCGCTGCAATCTTCGGACAGGGGCCGTATCGGTTTTTACTACCATTCGGTCGGTGACCTTTATGGTGCAGGAGGGGACCGGCTTGTCTGTCCCTTCAATCTCAACAAAGCACATCCTGCATGATGCGGGACGACCTTCCATACCATGTACGTAACAGAGGTTCGGGATATATATCCCGTTATCAAGACAGGCCTGAAGCAAAGTCGTGCCTTCTTCAACCTCGATTGCTTTGTTATCTACCAGAAGTCTAACCATTTTATCACTGTTCATTGTCTAAGTATCCGCTGGGCGCTCAATGGTCGGGGCGAGGCCAGGCGGTGACACCTTCTTTACGGCACTATATTCTGTGGGACAGGCAGTCATGCATTCACCACATTTCACGCAAAGGGTCAGGTCAATCCCCTTTTTTCGATTCTTGGTGGTGAAGATGGCCTCCACAGGGCAGCTCCCGACACAGGCATCGCACCCTCGGGCGCATCTGTCCAGGTCAATATAATAGGCGGTCAGGGCCCGGCACATGCCTGAAGGACACCGCTTGTCCCTAACGTGGGCCTCGTATTCATCTCTGAAATACCTCAGAGAGGTGAGTACCGGGTTGGGGGCGGTCTTGCCCAGCCCGCATAGGGAACCATTTTGGATATCTTCACTTAATATCTCAAGTAGTTCCAGGTCACCCTCAATGCCCTCCCCTTTTGTGATTCGGTCCAAGATCCTGAGCAGCTGAGACGTCCCGACCCTGCAAAAGGTGCACTTCCCGCACGACTCTTTCTGGGTAAAATCAAGGAAATATCGCGCTATATTTACCATGCAGGAATCCTCATCCATTACCACCATGCCCCCGGATCCCATCATTGCCCCGGCCCGGGTGAGGGAATCGAAATCAATAGGAGTATCCAGAAAGTCTGCGGGCAGACACCCCCCCGAAGGTCCTCCAATCTGTACTGCCTTGAAAGCCTTCTTATTGGGAATCCCGCCGCAAATATCAAAGATGAGTGTCCTCAAAGTCACTCCCATGGGAATTTCCACCAGACCGGGGTGAACGACGTTTCCAACTACCGAAAAGATGGCCGTGCCCGGGCTGTTTTCTGTCCCGATCCCTCTGTACCAGGCTGAGCCGTGTTCGGCAACTGGAGGCACAGAGGCCAATGTCTTAACATTGTTTATGACGGTAGGACTGCCCATGAGACCTTCTTGAACAGGATAAGGGGGTCGGTGCCGGGGCATACCCCTTTTTCCCTCAATGGACTGGATAAGGGCCGTCTCCTCACCGCAGACAAAGGCACCGGAGCCCTGAAACACGGAGACCTCCAGTTCAAATGCAGAGCCGAGAATCCCTTTACCCAAAAGTCCCGATTCCTCCGCCTGTTGTATGGCCTGTTTGATTACTCTAACGGCAAGAGGGTATTCAGCCCTGACATATACAATGGCCTTCTGTGCACCAACGGCATACCCGCAGATGGCCATACCTTCAAGGACCTGGTGAGGATTACTCTCAAGAACGGTCCTGTCCATGTACGCGCCGGGGTCTCCTTCGTCGGCATTGCATATTACCGTCTTTTCCAGTGCCTCGGCAACACGGGCGATCCGCCACTTTCTGCCTGTGGGAAAGCCTGCTCCGCCTCTACCTCTGAGGCCGGATTCTTCTATTTCTTCTATGACTTCGTCGCGAGTAAGTTGGAGGGCCT